>JBCKTZ010000083.1:0-2228 GCA_038925245.1 Gallionellaceae bacterium | reverse complement strand
CGCAGTGTCTGCAACAGTGATGCATCTTCGGCAAAGCACTCCATCAGTATCTGCCTCGCGCCATCCAATGCTTCTTTGCTATCCGCTACGCCGGGATTATCGCCATGTTCGGATGTAAAAGCAGGTTTAAGAAATTTTGCGGCTTCCTCTTCTGGGTGGAGCGTCGGATTGGCCAACAAAGCATCAGCCAGTGGTTGCAAACCTGCTTCCAGTGCAATTTGCGCCTTGGTGCGGCGTTTTTTCTTGTACGGCAGATAAAGATCTTCAAGACGGGTTTTGTCTTCTGCCCGCATGATGTCAGCGAGCAGGGCAGGAGTCATCTTCTTCTGTTCTGCTATCGAGGCAATGATGGCGCTGCGGCGTTCTTCCAGTTCGCGCAAATATCGTAGACGCTCCTCCAGCAATCGTAGTTGGATATCATCAAGGCCACCCGTTGCTTCTTTTCGATAGCGCGCAATGAATGGTACTGTTGCGCCTTCATCCATCAGGGCGATAGCGGCAGCCACTTGTGCTGGTTTGGCGGAGAGTTCAACAGCAAGACGTTGTTCGATGGATGGCAGCATATGCAGGGAAAAAATAGACGGCTTGGGGCAACCCTATGGTGTCACAAGGTTAGGTCAAGCTATGCAATGGGATTATAAATAGGCAGCAGTGAAGCTTGCCATAGGTAAACGAAGAATGACCGCCCAAGTAGTTACTTTGCTACTTGCCTTTCACGGATTTCATCCAATGTTTTGCAGTCTATGCACAATGTTGCGGTTGGGCGTGCTTCGAGGCGATTCAAGCCAATTTCAATGCCACATTTTTCACAGTAACCATATTCAGCGCTATCTATCTTTGCTAGCATCTCGTTGATTTTCTTTACTAACTTACGTTCACGGTCGCGATTCCTGAGTTCCAGACTCATGTCAGACTCTTGGCTGGCACGGTCATTGGGGTCGGCAAATACGGTCGCTTCATCTTGCATGGTATGCACCGTACGATCGATGTCCTGCCCAAGGCCAAGCTTCATCTCGGTCAAAATGCTGCGAAAATGGCCCAGTTGCTTGGGATTCATGTACGCCTCGCCTTTTTTGGTTTTATAGGGAGAAAAAGAAGTATTTGTTTGTGTGGACATTATGATGACTCCAAGAAACGAGTGAGATTTTAAAAACGCGACTTAATATCAGAATTAAACAGTCATCGCAACTAAATTTTTCATAAAAGGCAACAGTAACAACTCAGATATAAATAAAAATTCAACTTTAAACATATTAAGTCAATTGGTTAGAGTATTTTCTTATTCGAATTACAAAATCGGCACGCCTTGCTTTAAAAGCATATTGACAAGAAGTATGAGTGGGAGTCCAACCAGGGCATTCGGATCGTCACCTTCCATACGGCTTATTAGTGCAATACCCAAGCCTTCGGACTTGGCACTGCCGGCGCAATGATAGGGTTGTTCTTTATTCAGGTAATTTTCGATTTGTTCATTCGTCAGTTTGCGATAGCTCACGCGATTGACTGCTACTTCTGTCTGAATATCTTGGGTGCGAGAATTGAGCAAGGTCAGGGCGGTATAAAAAATTACGGTCTGGCCGCTCATGGCACGTAGTTGCCTTACGGCGTTATCATGGGTAAGCGGCTTGCCTAATTGTTGATCGCCTAGCAGAGCAACCTGATCCGACCCGATAATAAGTGCGTCAGGATAGCGAATCGCAACAGCTTGTGCTTTGGCAATCGAAAGTCGCAATGAGGTTTGCTGTGCACTTTCATTTGCTAGCTGTGTTTCATCTACATCAGGCGTTGCCGTTTGGAATGGAATTTGCAAGCGTGATAGTAATTCGCTGCGGTAAATGGAGGTGGAGGCGAGGATAAGTACAGGGTAAGTCAATATATTCCTTGTTAAGCTATGGCAATCCAATTCAGCATGGAGACTGAATGTTGGCAAAATAATATTGTAAAAGTAAAAAATCGTGAAAGAAGCGAGAATGCTTCATTACGGGCATTATTCGAATGATAGACAAAGAAGATTGTATCTTGCATTCGATCACCTGTTCAACTCAAGTGCAACAGACCTGGAGGCTAGACCATTGTAAATGCCTAAAGGAAAAAGCAAACATGTCAATTAATTACATCAGGAAGAGCGAGATAATCTACTGAAGTAGCTTTACAAGCATAGGGTAGCTCATTATAATGCGCCCTCTTTTTGGGGGTATAGCTCAGCTGGTAGAGCGCTTGCATGGCAT
>JBCKTZ010000082.1:0-2338 GCA_038925245.1 Gallionellaceae bacterium | reverse complement strand
CAGGTTCTTCAGCACCTGCTGTAAGCGCTGTGCGTCGGTGGTAAGGGTGGGCGGCAGGCCGGGTGCCAGTTCTACGCTGAAGCCCAGGCCGCGGCTCTCCGCTACGTGGCGGAAGGTCCGTTCGATCTGTGCGCTGACGCTGGCCAATGACACGTCCTGAAGGTCCAGCGTGACGCTGCCGGACTCGATCTTGGCCAGGTCGAGGATATCGCCGATGAGCGCCAGCAGATCCTTGCCTGCCCCTTGGATGATCTTGGCGTATTCGATCTGCTGCTCGCTCAGGTTGTGCTCGGGGTTCTCGGCCAGCAGCTGCGCCAGGATGAGCAGGCTGTTGAGCGGCGTGCGCAACTCGTGCGACATGTTGGAGAGGAACTCCGACTTGTACTGGGAGGTGAGGGCCAACTGCTGGGCATTTTCTTCTAGCTCCTGGTTGCTCTGGTGCAATTCTTCCTGTTGGCTATGCAGCTGCTGCACCTGCTCTTCGAGGCTGGCATTGAGGTGCAGGATTTCGTCTTGCGCCCGCTTGCGTTCGGTGACGTCCTGTATCGTTCCATGGGACATCAGCGGCTTGCCATCAGGATCGAAATCCGTTACACATTGCTCTTCCACCCACTTGATGCGGCCATCGCTCATCAGCAGCCTGTGCGTGATTTCGTAAGGCGTACGGTTTGCGAGTGATTCTGAATAGGCAAGATTTACGCTATCACGGTCTTCAGGGTGTATGGTATTCAGAAAGGCTTCATATGTAGCGCCAAACCGGTTTGGGTCGATTTCGAATAAACGGAAGACTTCATCACTCCATGACAGTTGGCCGCTCGACAAGTCCAGCTTCCAACTGCCGACTTGCGCGATACGTTGCGCTTTTTTCAAGCTGCTTGTACTAACGTGCAGCGCATCCTCGGCCAGCTTGCGTTCGGTGACGTCTAGCCTGACGGCAAGGAAACGAACGACATGCCCCTGCGCATCTTTGATCGGAACAATGGCGGCGTCCACCCAGTACAGCGAGCCGTCTTTGGCACGGTTGCAGATCTCACCATGCCAGATATCCCCCTGGGTGATGGTGGCCCACATCCGTACAAAGAATTCCTTGGGATGCGTCCCGGAATTGACGATGCGGTGGTTTTGCCCAAGCAACTCGGCCTCGGTATAACCGCTGATCTCGCAGAACTTATCATTGATCTGAATGATGTCCCCGGCCAAGTCGGCTACGGAGATGAGGGCATGCTGGCCGATCGCCTGGATGTAGCTAGTCAGCTCCTCGGTGCGCTGCAGCACCTGCTCTTCGAGGCCGGTATTGATGAGCAGGATTTCTTCCTCATGCTTTGTGATGATGCCGTCGGCCCGACGCACGATCATGAGCAGGGTGCCAAACAGGACAAGCAGGAACAACAGCACGATGGGCAGGGTCTGACTTTCCCACTTATCCATCTTGGCCTGCATGACGACATTGGCCTGATCCGCCTCGGCCATGCTGGCGGCGAACGACTTCTTGGTGTCGGCGGAAGTTTTCTTGATCTGCTCCAGCAGGGGGGTCACGTCCGAATAGACTTCAAACACGCCCACGATCCGGTTGCTGCCAGGTTGCAGCACCGGCAGATAAATGCCAATCAGGTCGCGCTTTTTGACCATGCCTTCAAAGGCGAAAAACGTGTCCCGGTAACTGAGGTCACTCGCGGGCTTGCCTTTCTTGGCCAGCATCCAGCTGGCGTGGCTGGCCTTGTCCTCGCCGATCTGGCTGTGCTCGGAAGAATAAATCGTGATGCCGCGCATGTCATAGACCTTGATCTTGAACACCGTGCTATCCCTCATGGCGTCGTACACCTTAGCGTTCAGGTCGACAAAGCTGCGGGTGCGCATGAATTTCTTTCCCAGCTCGGAGAAGCAGGCTTGCTTCTCGCTGGACGGTTTCATTTTGCCGTTTTTTTCGTCTTTGACGTCGGCCATGGCGCGGCATGCCGCCACTGGAATTTTCTGGGCAGTGGCCATAAAGGGGCGCAAATGGCTTTCCCACAGCATGTTCTCAAATAGGCGCGCCAGATTCACGATGCCGGCTTCGTTAGTCGCCAGCAGATCACGCTGTGCCGCGTCGTCTCGCTGTTTGGCCAAGCTCGTTTGTACCTCCCTGAAATGTTCTCTCTCTTCCAGGCTGTGCTGGAGATAGGCATTTCCTTGCAGTTCTAAAAAGTAAGTCAGTGCCAGTGCCGCCGGGATCAGCATGGCCAAGCTGGCCAAGGTGAAATAGCGTACCAGTCTGAACCGCCTGGTCTGGCTTTCCTGGGGCGTTGGCTGATGGGCTGTGCCGCCCTTGAACGAGTTTCTGAAGACCATGGGTTCTCTC
>JBCKTZ010000081.1:0-2385 GCA_038925245.1 Gallionellaceae bacterium | reverse complement strand
TGCTCCTAGCAGACTGGCGAGCTTAGACTCTTTCATCAAAAACGCATTGATTATATTGATATTAATTTTGTAAACTATGCTTGAATTTCCATATAAATCAATTGGTTATAACTTAAGTCAGGCAGGCTACTAGTTGAGCTTAAATCATCCCGCGTTCGGCAAACGACAAACAGCCTGCGCCGGCAACAATAAAATGGTCGAGCACGCGTACATCGACCAGCGCGAGTGCTTGCTTTAATGCATCGGTCAGCAGGCGGTCGGACTGGCTGGGTTCCGCCACACCTGATGGATGATTGTGCGCCAGGATGACTGCCGCTGCGTTGTGGAAGAGTGCGCGCTTCACGACTTCGCGCGGGTAAACGCTGGTTTGGGTTAGCGTGCCCTGAAACATTTCTTCACTGTCTATAACGCGGTGTTGCGCATCGAGGAACACCACCATAAATACTTCTTGCGCTCGCCCCCTCAGCAAAAGCTGTAAATAATCACGAACAGCTCGTGGCGAGTTCAATGCATCACCCACATTCATTTCTTCCTTCAGCGCACGGCGTGACATTTCCAGCACGGCTTGCATCTGCACGTATTTCGCCTGCCCCATGCCGTGTATGGCGCAAAAATCTTTTTGGCTGGCGGCAAACATATGGGTAAGAGATTTGAATCGAGTGAGCAGATCCCGCGCCAGATCCACTGCACTTTTGCCGGTTACCCCGGTACGCAGGAAGATTGCCAATAGTTCCGCATCGGAGAGTGAGGCAGCGCCCCGCTGAATTAATTTCTCCCGTGGACGTTCGCCCTCCGGCCAATCATTAATACCCATAGTGACCCCTCACAAGTAATTGTCGATTAAGCGCTGCAGTTTTTTGTTAAGATACTGCGCATTATGGAACAAACTTACATAAAGCGCATTGTACTGGGTGTAACCGGTGGAATAGCCGCCTATAAGGCTGCTGAACTGGTACGTCTGCTAATCAAGCAAAATATTGATGTGCAAGTGGCGATGACCGAGGGTGCCGGACATTTTATTACACCGACCACAATGCAGGCTTTGTCAGGTAAGCCAGTGCTAACTAGTCAGTGGGATGAGAGTGCAAACGGCATGGCGCATATTAATCTCAGCCGATCTGCGGATGCGATTCTGGTTGCCCCCGCGACTGCTGATTTTATCGCCAAGCTGGCACATGGCATGGCAGATGATTTGCTTTCCACTATGTGTCTGGCGCGTAACTGTCCTTTGTTGATTGCACCCGCGATGAACCGGCAGATGTGGGAACACCCGGCTACCCAACGTAATATAGCGCAACTCCGTGCAGATGGCGTCACTATACTTGGGCCGGATAGCGGCGTGCAGGCGTGCGGCGAGGAGGGTGCCGGACGCATGCTGGAAGCTGAGCAATTGGCTCAGGCAGTTATCAGCAGCTTTCAGACTAGATTGCTGCATGGCGTGAAGGTGTTGCTGACTGCAGGCCCGACCTATGAAGCGATCGATGCGGTGCGCGGCATTACCAACCGTAGCTCGGGCAAGATGGGATATGCGATCGCACAGGCAGCAGTAGAGTTGGGGGCAGAGGTGGTGCTGGTGTCCGGCCCTGTCGCACTGCAAGCCCCGCATGGGGTGAGCCTGGTGAAGGTCGAGAGTGCCCAGCAGATGTTTGATGCAGTTAAAAATCTGGTTGACGATAGCGATATTTTTATTGGTGTGGCAGCGGTTGCCGATTACCGGGTGGCTGAACCCAAGGTGCAGAAGATCAAAAAAAGCGCAGGCAATTTGACTTTGGAGCTGGTGCCGAATCCGGATATTCTGGCCTATGTTGCAGCGTTGCCGAAGCCGCCATTTTGCGTGGGCTTTGCTGCAGAAAGTGAAAATCTGAGAGTCTATGCAGCTCAGAAACGGCTAGCAAAAAAACTGCCTTTGCTCGCTGCAAATCTTGCACAGGAGGCGATAGGTGCGGATGACAATGAACTTATTTTATTCGATGATGCAGGCGAGCATTTATTGCCACGCGCTGACAAGCTTACACAGGCTCGCGCCTTGCTCAATCACATAATGAAACTAAAGGGACTGATTTAATGAAAAAGGTGGATGTAAAAATTCTTGATCAGCGTTTGCTCGAAAATCTTCCAGCATACGGAACACCGGGATCGGCGGGTATTGATTTGCGTGCCTGCATTGATCAAAAAATGATTGTTGAACCTGGTCAGTGCGAATTAATCCCGAGTGGTATCGCCATGCATATCGCTGATCCGCACTATGCTGCGATGATCTTGCCGCGTTCAGGACTGGGGCATAAACACGGTATCGTGCTGGGCAATCTGGTCGGTTTAATAGACTCTGATTATCAGGGACAGATTTTTGTATCACTGTGGAACCGCGGGCACACGCCGTTTACC
>JBCKTZ010000080.1:0-3027 GCA_038925245.1 Gallionellaceae bacterium | reverse complement strand
GACGTGAAGGCAAGGCTGATTCGTGAGCGCGAAAAGATTGAACAATTGTTTGCGGGTGAAAAAAATTATTTATAATTTTTTAAAAAAATGCAAATAGTTATTGCGCTATGTTTTTATTCGCGCATAGAATGCGATCACCAAGCGAATTGATTGCTGATACAGGAGTTTGGAAGTGCAGTGTGCACGCAATGTAGTAACTGGGTTACGTCACATAATTTTTTTAAGGGAATGATAATGGCTACGGCAGATACGAAAGCAAAAAGCACCACCAAAAAACCAGTCGCAAAAAAGATAGCAGTCAAGAAGCCCGCGGCCAAAACAGCGGTAGCCAAGAAGCCAGCCGCTAAAAAAGTAGTCGCCAAGAAGCCGGCCGCTAAAAAAGCCGTAGCCAAGAAGCCGGCCGCTAAAAAAGCCGTAGCCAAGAAGCCAGTCGCTAAAAAAGTGGTAGCCAAAAAGCCAGCAGCTAAAAAAGCTGTAGCCAAAAAGCCAGTCGCTAAAAAAGTGGTAGCTAAGAAGCCAGTCGCTAAAAAAGCTGTAGCTAAAAAGCCAGCAGCTAAAAAAGCTGTAGCTAAAAAAGCTGTAGCTAAAAAGCCAGTCGCTAAAAAAGTGGTAGCTAAGAAGCCAGCAGCTAAAAAAGCTGTAGCTAAAAAGCCAATCGCTCCAAAAGGCATACTCGGCGCTTAAGCTCTTTGAATTTTGGCGTGCGCCGAGTTTTTGCGTTTCGCCATTTTCATCTTTAGAGGTGCCCTTTAGAGACTTTTGTACCCTTGGGTATATGAATTTTTATCGTGCAGACTTGTGCTATAAGTTATGCTTTTCTCAATTCCTGAATGAACCCTGGCGTTGCTGTTAGCATAAAAAAAGCCCCTTACACATTGTAGAGTGATGTGTAAAGGGCTTTTTATCGTTTGGCTTATAGGATCATGCGATTATGCTGGGCGCTTGTTGGGGCACTTTTCTCTGGCGCAATTCCCATAGATATACAAGGAGTGGTCGTGAATGGTAAACCCGTGTTCTGCGGCAATTTTTTTCTGTCGGGCCTCGATCGCTGTGTCATAAAATTCTTCCAGGTGGCCGCATTGCAAGCATACGATATGGTCATGATGCTCGCCGTGGTTGAGTTCAAAAACGGATTTTCCGCCTTCAAAATTGTGGCGCAGCAATATTCCGGAGAGCTCAAACTGGGTTAAAACCCGATATACCGTGGCCAGGCTCACGTCATCCCCGCTGGTCAGCAGCATTTTGAAAACATCCTCTGCACTTAAATGATGATTTTCGCTGCTCTCGAACAGTTTTAACACTTTCAGTCGGGGTAGCGTAATTTTCAGTCCGGCTTTATGGAGATCTTTAGATATGTGCATGGTGGTATTTTTTAATAAATTCTGTGATAGGTTAAGAAGCGCGTTATTCAAACAAGAATTTAAGCTCTTCGCTAATAAGGTAACGCCAGTTGCGAAGAATACGCAATTGCAGCAGCTTTGGCAAAGGTAAACACAAGAGGTGCCCGTAGTAAATATTAAAATTAAGTACTTGCACTACAACTGCGCCAGCGCCTGAGCACCCATGTGGCTTCCTAATGTCGTGTCACGCGTTAAGTATCGCATTGTTATGTGTTTATTTTTTGTAGGGCGGGCACGCTGTTGTACCCACGCGGAATGAAACGGTGGGCAATAAAAACGCCTGCCCACCCTACGAAAACTCAAACGACTTTATCCGTCATTTGATGCGTGACGCGACACTAGCTAGCCCAATTACACCACAAATTGCTGGATAGTTGTCAATTACGCGCAGCACTGCTGCTACCCGCGACTTTGATCTGTCCAACCAGCCATAAGGTAATCAGAATTGCGCCACATGCAATGTAGCCCACAATATTGTAATTCTCAAGCATGCCCTGCGGGTTGATGGTGATAATAAATCCGGCCACCAAAGTGGCGACGGAAGCGGCTATCGACTGTACCGCAGAGTTGATGCCCATGAAGGTGCCGCGCAGATGCGGCACGCCAGCGGAGGTGATGATGGCCATGCCCGGCACAAAGCGGCCGCTGACAAAAATGAAGAAGGGTGTAGTAATGCACAACACTCCCCACCACGGAATATTCGTGACATTGGTCATCGCCAATATAGGCAATATGGCCAGCACCGCAGTGATACGGAATACGCGCGCCTTGCCGTGTTTGTCAGCCAGGCGGCCTATCCATTGCGAAGTAAAAAAGGTGAAGGCGCCGCCTGACAGGTACAGCAGCGGCAACAAGGTTTCGGCGAATTGCAGGTTGAGGGTGGCGTACAGGGTGATGTAAGGAATCACGGTAAAGCCGCCCATCATCAGCAGAAACATATAGGCGAAAGCGCGCCAGTGGTTGGGATGCGACAGCGCCTGTTTCATCGGCACCAGAGTCTTGTTCCAGCGGTGATCGCTGATGCGAGTGGGGATGGAAGGAATGGCTTTATACGCCATCCACCAGAACACCATCGCAAGCATTGCTACCACGATAAACGGCGCACGCCATCCCAGCTCAGTGTGGTTCACCAGCAGCAGGCTGACCGGCACGCCCAGTACCGTGGCGACCGAAAATGCCGCCGTGATTTTGCCGGTTGCCCGGCCGCGATGTTCGTAGGGGAAACAATCGGCAATATACAGATGCACCAGCGCGCCCAGCACCCCGCCGAATACACCTGAAAGGCCGCGAGCCAAGAGCAACAAGTGGTAGCTGGGTGCCAGCGCGCATAACATGGTGGCGACGATGAAGGCAGCAAAAAAACTCAGCATGACGCGGCGGCGATCAAAGCGATCGATCACCATCGCGGCAATGATGGAAGAGATCGCACCCATGAAAGTATAGGCGGAAACTAGCAGGCCGAATTGCACCGCGCTCAGATCAAAGGTGCGCATCAGCATCGGTGCCAGCGGCATGATGATCATCACATCCAGAATATGGCTGAATTGTATGCCGGACAGACTGCGCAGCAGGCCTTTTTCTTGGGTGGCGTTTAAGGTGATGACTTGAGACATGAATGATTTAGCAG
>JBCKTZ010000079.1:0-3289 GCA_038925245.1 Gallionellaceae bacterium | reverse complement strand
CATCGCGCAGGGTGGCAGCACCCTGCGCGATTTTGTCGACAGCAACGGTAAGCCAGGTTATTTCCAACAAAGCTATGTCGTATATGGCCGCACGGGCGAACCGTGCCGGGTGTGTAGTACGGCTATCAAGCAAATCGTGCAAGGACAGCGCTCGACTTTCTATTGTCCGCATTGCCAGAAATAAACTAGACGCACAACGTAGGGTTAGCGTAGCGTCTCCTAATGGGTGAACCCGAATAATACTACTGCTGGAACACAGGCGTCCCGCCTGCATGCGGGCAAGATGCCCGCGCTCCTATGCCCTCCCCGTCTGGTATCATTGCAGCATGTTAAATATTCAGAATCTCACTTACCTGCAAGGCGGTGTCACGCTGTTGCAGAATGTAAATTTGCAGGCCTTTGCTGACCAGCGCATAGGCCTAGTAGGCAAAAATGGCTGCGGCAAATCGACACTGTTCCAGTTGATACGTGGCGAGATCAAGCCGGAAAGCGGCGAAGTGTCGATTCAGTCCGGCAAGACCATTGCCTTTGTCGAACAAGAGATTGCCACTTCGGAGCAAGCTGCGATCGAATTTGTACTCGATGGTGATGTTGAATTACGCCAGCTGGAAAAAACACTGGCGCGAGATGTTCATGACACGCACTGGTTTGAAGCACAGAGCCGCTATGAAGCGATCAACGGCTACACCACCAAAGCACGCGCTGCACAATTGCTGAATGGCCTGGGCTTTGCCAACGATACGCTGGAGCGCCCGGTCAGCAGTTTTTCCGGCGGCTGGCGCATGCGGCTGAATCTGGCGCGAGCGCTGATGCACCGCGCTGACTTACTGCTGCTGGACGAGCCCACCAATCACCTCGATCTTGAAGCGATTCTCTGGCTGGAACAGTATCTGGCACGCTACCCCGGCAGCCTGTTGCTGGTATCGCACGACCGCGAATTTCTGAACGCCTGCGTCAACCGCATCGCGCATGTGCATGACAAAACCATCGACACTTATGCCGGCGACTACGATGCCTTTGAGCGTGCGCGAGCAGAAAAATTAATTCAACATAATCAAGAGTTTAACAAACAACAGGCGAAGATTGCACACTTGGAGGATTTCGTGCGGCGTTTCCGTGCCAAGGCCACCAAGGCCAAGCAGGCGCAGAGTCGCGTCAAGGCGCTGGAGCGCATCACCCGCATTGCACCGGCACATGTCACCGATGGGCATTTCGAACTGGAAATTGAAGCGCCAGAACGCAGCCCGGACTTGCTGATGCGTGCTGAAAATATGGGCTTCAGCTATGGCGAAAAATCGTTGTTCAAGGATATCAATCTGGTGCTGCGCGCAGGCAACCGCATCGCGCTGCTAGGGCCTAATGGCGCGGGAAAATCCACGCTGATCAAACTGCTGGTGGGCGAGTTGGCGCCCACTTCCGGCAAGCTGGAACTCACAGCAGACGTCCGCATTGGTTATTTTGCGCAACATCAACTGGAAAATCTGGACAGCACTGCCACGCCGCTGCAACATATGGAGCGGCTGGCACCCAAGGAAAAATCGGTGACCCTGCGCACCTTTCTGGGCCGTTTCGGCTTGGGTGGAGACAGCGAAGACCGCCCGGTGGGCAGTTTTTCTGGCGGCGAAAAAAGCCGTTTGGCGCTGGCGTTGCTGGCCTGGCAGAAACCTCATTTGCTGCTGCTGGACGAGCCTACCAACCACCTCGATCTGGACATGCGCGATGCACTGACCATTGCGCTGGAAGAGTACACAGGTGCGGTGGTGATCGTGTCGCACGACCGCAGCCTGATACGCGCAGTGGCCGATGAGTTATGGCTGGTGGCCGACGGCGAGGCGAAGTTGTTTGATGGCGATCTGGAAGATTATAAAGCATGGATAGAAACCCGCCGCCCGCGCGAAACAGTCGCTGCAACGCTAGCAAAACCCGCTCAAGCAGCCGCGTCCAGGCCTAACAGGAAAGCATTGCAATCGAAACAGTCGAAGCTGAATATTGCTCTCGCTGCAGCCCAAACCGAGCTCACCATAGTCACCAACAAACTGGCCGACCCTGCGACCTACGACAATCTGTCTCGTAGTGACGTGGACAAGCTGAATGTGCGGCATACCGCGCTGGAAACACAAGTGGCTGAGCTGGAAGAAAGCTGGCTGGAATTAGAGATGGCGATAGAGGGAAGCTGAAGTATGTAATATTACTGTAGGAGCGGCTGTTAGCCGCGATGCTTTTTAATACAGAAAAATCGCGGCTAACAGCCGCTCCTACAGATGAATCCAAGTAGTCAGTATGTTCATTGTGCTAAAATATTTCTTTCCCTTTCAGGATGATATGCCGTGAAAACTCTTGCCCAATTTATTTTTGTATTTTTGCTTTCTGCATACACTTTTTCCAGCCTTCAGGCGGGTGAAGTGCGTGACTATCCACTCACTAAAATCGCCGCAAATACCTATGTAATACATGGCCCCTTAGGTTTTCCCTCGGTGGAAAATCAGGGCTTTATGAACAATCCGGGTTTTGTCATCACCAAAGTCGGCGTGGTGGTGATCGACCCCGGTGCCAGTCTGCAAATCGGACGCATGTTGCTGAAGCAGATGCGCACCGTCACCAACAAGCCTGTAACCCACGTGTTCAACACCCATATACACGGCGAGCATTGGCTGGCAAATCAGGCTATCAGGGAGGCCTATCCCAAGGCCGTGCTGATGGGACATCCCGAGATGCTCAAGAAGATCAAACAGGGCGAGGGCGAAGCTTGGGTAAAATTGATGGATGACATGACCAAGGGTTACACCAAGGGCACGAAATCTGTTCCGCCCGACGTGGCAGCGCTTGAACGCACCGACATGAAGATCGGTGGCATGACTTTCCGCGTGCATGCGCCCGAGAAAGCACACAGCCACACCGACATCATGATCGAAGCTGTAGAAGAATCTGTAGTATTTACTGGTGATAACGTGCTCAACCAGACCATTGGGCGCATAGATGACGGCACCTTCAAAGGCAACATCGCTGCTTGTGACAGAATAGCCGCAGTTAAGGCCAAACGCTATGTACCTGGGCATGGCCCCACCGGCGATGTAACTGTCGTCACCCATTACCGCAATTATCTGTCCACCGTATTCAATGAAGTTAAGCAACAATACGATCTGGGTAAGTCCGACTTTGAAATGAAGGACGGCATCGTGGCAAAACTCAAACCTTATTCTGGCTGGAACAGATTTGATCTAGAGTTGGGCAAACACATCAGCCTGGCGGTGCTGGAGATTGAAGCGTCCATGTAAATAATAATAATAAT
>JBCKTZ010000078.1:0-3503 GCA_038925245.1 Gallionellaceae bacterium | reverse complement strand
GTTGTTTGAGCATTGGTAGGGTGGATGCGCTGCGCTTATCCACCCTACAAATTTATCTGCAGTTATAAATGTTACATGGCACTAGATAGTTATCTAGCAGTCCTGCTGGACTTAAGCTGTAACGCATTTAGTCGTACCTCATTTACGGGCAGTCGCAAGATTGCCCGTTTTTCTTGCCCGTAATTACTGGAATTGATTTATTCCTCAGTCAAATATTTCCTGGCACGTGCAATCGCCGCTTCCACTTGCTGCGGGGCGGTGCCGCCAATATGATTGCGTGCTGCCAGCGAGCCTTCCAGGGTCAGCACGGCATAAATATCATCCGTAACGAGAGGTGAGAATTGTTGTAATTCGTCTAGGCTTAATTCGGCCAAGTCACAGCCTTTTTTCTCTGCAAAGCGCACCGCCAGTGCAACCGCTTCGTGCGCATCGCGGAAAGGCAGGCCTTTTTTCGCCAGATAGTCGGCCAGGTCGGTGGCGGTGGCATAACCTTGCAATGCGGCACTGCGCATGGCTTCAGGTTTGACGGTGATACCGCTCATCATGTCGGCATAGATGCGCAAGGTGATGATCAGCGTATCGACTGTATCAAACAGCGGTTCCTTGTCTTCCTGATTGTCCTTGTTGTAGGCCAGCGGTTGTCCCTTCATCAGCGTCAGCAAGGCCACCAGGTTGCCGGTGACGCGCCCGGTTTTTCCGCGCACCAGCTCCGGCACGTCGGGATTTTTTTTCTGCGGCATGATGGAAGAGCCGGTGCAAAAGCGGTCGGCAATGTCGATAAAGCCGAAACGCGGACTCATCCACAGAATCAGCTCTTCTGATAGGCGCGACAAATGGGTCATGATCAGTGCGGCGCAGGCGGAAAATTCTATGGCGAAATCGCGATCGGAAACCGCATCCAGTGAGTTTTCGCATACCCCGTCAAAGCCCAGCAGCTCGGCCACATATTCGCGCTTGATCGGATAGCTGGTGCCGGCCAGTGCGGCAGCACCCAGCGGCAGGCGGTTCACCCGCTTGCGGCAATCGCTCAAGCGCTCCGCATCGCGCTTGAGCATTTCGAAATAAGCCATCAGATGATGTCCAAAACTGACCGGCTGTGCCACTTGTAAATGCGTAAAGCCGGGCATGATGGTCTGGGTATGCTGCGCGGCAAGGTCGACCAGCGCAGTCTGCAAGGCATTGATCAACAGGTTTAGCTCATCGATGGCGTGACGCAGGTAAAGGCGAATATCGGTGGCCACCTGATCGTTGCGCGAACGGCCGGTGTGCAGGCGTTTCCCTGCATCGCCGACCAATGCAGTCAGACGCTTCTCGATATTCAGGTGCACATCTTCAAGATCGATGGACCAGACGAACTTGCCCAGCAAAATCTCGTTTTCGATTTGCGCCATGCCGCGACGGATGTCGTTCAAGTCCTGGGTATTGATGATGTTGCATGCCGCCAGCATCTGTGCATGGGCGAGAGAGCCCTCAATATCAAACATCGCAAGACGCTGGTCAAACTCCACCGAAGCGGTAAAGCGCTTCACCAGTTCGGAAACCGGCTCGCTAAATCTGCCCGACCAGGCATGCTTATCTTGGTTTTGTTTCTCTGAGGCTTGTTTATCTTGTTTGGGTTTATCTTGCATGGTAGCGTTGAATTGTCCAGAATGTCGGCATACAGGGAGTGTTATGCCTAAAGTACAAAGTATAAATCAAAAACTGTTGCCTGACTCATTACCCAGCTTTCGCAATTTGGGCGCGACCCTGCGCATCGTGTTGCTGGTTAACGGCGTTGCCCTGCTTTTTGCGATGGCACAGGCAGTTTCATTGCAAAATATTGCTTACCGTTTTATTGACGATTCTGCATTTTTACAACCCGTTATTTTAACCAACCTGCTGCTGCTCTATGGTTTAAATGACTGGCTTGCGCGGCTGGTTTACTGGCGGGGTGTGGCTGCGGTCATATTGCTGGTGGCCATGACTACACTGGCGATAGCCTACCTTGGAGGTGATCTATATGCCTCATCATTTGAGAGCACGACATTTAATGCCTGGCGCAGTGCACTGTTGAGTGGGATTCTCGCCGCGTTGCTGCTTATTTATTTCAGGCTACGCGCCTTGTCGCTGTCGACAGCTTTGCATGATGCACGCTTGCAGGCCCTGCAGGCACGCATCCGGCCGCATTTTTTATTTAACAGCATCAATGCCGTGCTGAGCATCGTGCGCGCAGATCCCAAGCGTGCTGAAACGGCGCTGGAGGATATGGCCGACCTGTTCAGAATGGCAATGGTCGACAGTCAGAAAATGGTTCTGTTGCGCCGAGAAATAGAGCTCTCGCGGCAATATCTCTCGCTGGAAAAGCTGCGTTTGGGCGAACGTCTGCAGGAAAATTGGCAGATAGACGAGGCGCTGAATGACGCAATGGTGCCACCGCTCATCCTGCAACCATTGCTGGAAAATGCCGTATATCATGGCATAGAGCCGTTATCGGAAGGCGGGTTGATCGAGGTGAAGCTGCAACGCATCGGTGGTGACTTGCACCTGCGTGTGCGCAATCCATGCCTAGCAAAAAGCGGCCTGCATAAGGGCAACAAAATGGCCTTGGAAAATATACGCGAACGGCTGGCCTTGCAATTCGATGTGGAGGCAAAATACACTGTAGAAAGTGGCAGTGATTTTTATCAGGTGCATATTCAGCTGCCATATATTAAAGGGGAAGCTGAATGAACAGCGTAATACCGCCGCTCACTGTATTCATCGTTGATGACGAAGCACCGGCACGGAACCGTCTCAAAGAATTGCTCAGTGACTGCATTGCACAAATTCCACTGGAGCTGATCGGTGAGGCATCTAACGGGACTGATGCGCTGGAACAACTGTCCGAACAACATGCAGATGTAGTTTTGGTGGATATCCGCATGCCGCAAATGGATGGCATAGAGCTGGCTCAACATCTCAATAAACTCGAAATCCCCCCCGTTATTATTTTTACCACCGCCTATGATAATTACGCAATACAGGCGTTTGAACAGCACGCAATAGATTATCTGCTCAAGCCTATCCGCCTGGGTCGACTGTTTGACGCAATTAACCGCGCACGTGCTGCGGTACCAGTGAAGAGCGAAGTGCTGCAAGAGTTGATGCCAGAATCGCGCAAGAATTTGTCTATTCAGGAGCGCGGAAAAATACTCCTCATTCCGATAGAAAAAGTTTTATACCTACGGGCTGAATTGAAATATATCACCGTGAGAACGGCAGAGCGAGAGTACCTCGTCGAAGAACCGCTAGCCGCGCTGGAAAAGGAATTCGCCGCGCGCTTTGTGCGCATACACCGTAATTGTCTGGTGGCAAAAGCAGAAATAGAGAGCTTTGAAAAAGTGGGTGAAGAAGGGGTAGAGTCTTACTGGGCGGTGAAACTAAAGGGCTTGGAAGAAAAGTTAGCGATTAGCCGCAGGCAGCAGCATATTGTGAAAGAATTTAAGAAATACTGAAGCATCCCATTGCAACTGCTGACGATATCG
>JBCKTZ010000077.1:0-3522 GCA_038925245.1 Gallionellaceae bacterium | reverse complement strand
CCGACGTTATGGACTTTACAATATTGGAGAAAGCGTTATATGAACATCTGAGCCGTTGCAAAAGCGTGGCAGCCAACCAAGGAAATGGTGATGCTGTCATTAATCACATGGACTAGTTTTACAGTGTGGCTTATGATGGTCTGAATTTTGCGACTAGCCGAGAGTGCATCAATAGCGTGGGGGAAATAACAAATGGAATGCCCGTTTTGTGCCGAGGAGATAAAAGATGAAGCAATGATTTGCCGTTATTGCCAGCGGGAAGTCGGCCCATTCCGCCCCCTTTTAAAGCGTTTGGCATTGTTGGAAGCAAAACTGTCCGAATATGGCGAGACCATTTCTGTGAAGATGAGTGAGCGGGTCGATGCCATGGATAAGAAGCTCGATTCCCTGCGCGAACATCTGCAAGGTGCTTTTACGGTTTCACCCGCGCAACAAACTATTACGGCGCCATCAGTGACGATGCACCCTGTGGTGGCAATATTGGCTCTTGTCTTTTTGCCAATTGCTTTACTGCTTGGCGCGCATGCCGCAACCGTGTTGCTTTATGATTTACCTACCTGGGTATTGCGCGTTATTTCGATTCTTATCCCCATCCCATTTGGATTTTGGCTCGCCTATTCTTTAAGGCGCGCATTATGGACTAATCTGCTGGCGGCGATTATTGTGGGCGCGGTTGCCGTGGCCAGTATGTCGATGATACTTGCCTGGCACGATCAAGTTTCACCCTGGCCAGGGGACCTAAGAGAATGGCGTGAGGTGACTGAGTATGTGGCCAGTATTGCTTTCAGTTATTTGACGGGGGCTTTTATTGGGCGTTGGATTGTGCGCAGACGAGAGGCAGGTCAGGCTCCGGGAAAGCTTGCGCAGGAACTCGCGCGCATGCTGTCCGGTAAGGAGCAGCCTTCCAAGGATAAGCTGAACAGGCTACAAGATAAGGTGCAAAAGTTAAGCGACCTAGCGAATTATGTCATTCCTGCGGTGACCGCAATCGTGTCGATTGTGACCGGGTTGAGAGGGTTAACAGGCTAAGGACGCGTTAATGAACAACTTGAATACGGCACCTCTAAAAACTCAAAATTCTAAGAGATGCAAGGCGCGATGAAATTTGAGTTTTTAGAGGTGCCCATAAGTTATTCATTAACGCGGGTCGTAACTATTTTTCTACCACCAAATTAACCACGGTGCTGCCTACGCGTCCTTCATTGTCCGTGACCTGAATTTTGAACTGATGTTCTCCAGGGGGGATTTCTACTTTTGCCATATCAATACCATTGGCACTGATATAAGGTCTTACCCGGTCAGTCACATCCACGAGGGGAGACTTGAGGTATGTCATTTTGACCGAAGCAGGATCAATCGTCGAACCACCACGCGCTTTGAACTGAAGTTTCATGTCAAAAGCGCCCTTCACTTTGATGTCTATAGGGCTTAACAGCTCGATGCCGGGGCCGCGCGTCAGGCCACCGCGTGAAGCAAATTTGATGGCGGCAGGCAGTTTTGCCTCATCTTTTGTAATGAGTGGTGCTGCAGATGACAAACCGGAAAATAGAGATAAGACTGCTGTTAGTACAATGAGCTGTATTGAAAGTTTAGCTGTGTTCATTATTTATCTCCGCATGTGGGTGAAAGTAAAAAGATAAGGCATCAATCCTGATTGAATTGACGTGCAACCTCAATAAACTCAGGATAATAAAAGTGTATGGCAAATCAGCAATTAAATTGTACATCTTAATTTGATGGAGTGCGAATAATGAAGGCTAACGGTTGCTTGAGTGTGAAAATTTTGTGTGTAGCTGTTTTGGCGTTGGGCTGGATATCAATCTCATTTGCCGGCGAAGAGGTAATCTTCGTGGGCAAGAATGCCGGCAGATCCGTGCAGGACATTACTGCAGCTTTATCTCACTACAAACCCGATCCGGAGAAAGCGCGACTGGCGCGGGCAAAAATAAAAGCGTTGCCCCCCGTTACCGACTCCAAGCTTGATCTGGCTAATTTCTATCGAGAGCGTAGCCAGGCAGCCGGCGACCTGGGTTTGATCGAGCAACAAATCGCAGATCTGCGCGAGGCGGCCACACAGAGCAAAGGACTCGATGTTTATTTCTTTATTATTGGCGAGCTCGCAGCCGCAGAAGGCAATGGTGGAAATGGGCTGACCGGCATCGCTTTGCGAGAAGAGCAAATCACACTGGCGGGAATTTTTCTAGCGAAAGTGGTGGTTGCCTATACAGTGATTGCCCGGGAACATGCTTTCATGGGGAGCATCAAAGCAGCGAGCGATGCACTCGTGCAAGCTGAATCGGCCTATAAAAAAGCAAAAAGCAATCCGAGATCCCCTTGGGCAATAACTCAGCATTTTTGGAAGCTCCAAATTGAGTTGTCGCGCGCGCAAATCCTATATGCGCAAGGTAAGTCAAAAGAAGCGGAGCAGGCAGTACGTCTTGCACTGGATGCTTGGCAAGCAGATTTAGAGCCGCATAAGCGTCGGCAGGCGCAAGGCACTGGGCAGTCCGATGGTATTCGTGCGCAGGTCAGCGAATCCATTGAGCAAATCCTGGCAAATGTGTTATTGCAACAAGGGCGCGTGGTTGAAGCGGAGATAGTCAGTCGCGAGGTGCTGAGTAAAGTTTTGAAACGCACTGGCCGCTATTCCCCAGCAACTGGCAGGGCATTGGATACCTTAGCCGGGATTATTACTTCCCAAGGCCGCTATCACGAAGCGGGCGTGTTGGCACAGGAAGCATTGGAGAGTCTGAGCAAGGCTGGGGTGCCACCCTATTCGACTTACTATGTGAGCGCAACAAAACGCTATGCCGAGATATTGGCGCTCGAAGGGAAATGGGCAGAGACGTTGAAGCAATATGAGACGCTTGCGAAGATTTTGTCCGCTATGCCCGAGGCGCCGTCTGGATTTACGAAAGGCGATATTATCTGGGGTATGAGCCTGGTTAAGATGGGGCAAGCCACGAAAGCGATTCCGATGTTGGAGCGCATTCTGAAAGCAAAGCTAGGGACTTTTGGCGAAGGCCACTATGAAGTGGCAGAGGCGCATGCTGCGTTGGCAATGGGCTTGAGTGGCGCAGGCGATTTAACTCGCGCAGGAACCGAGTATAGCCGTGCGATCGGTGAGCTAATGAATCGCGACGCCAATGACGCCGATGAAGAAGGCGGCGGAGCGAAGAAGGCGCGTCGCCGCGTCATCCTGCTTTCGAGCTACATCGATTACTTGCACAAAGCTACGATCCAAAATCCCACCAAGGCAACAGAATCGGCATCCGAAGCGTTTCGCATTGCGGACGTGATTCGCGGCCAATCGGTGCAAAAGGCGCTGGCCGCGAGTGCGGCGCGTGCGGCGGCGAATACGCCCAGCTTGGCGGAGCTGGTGCGCAAAGAGCAAGACATCGGGCGGGAGATTGCCGCGCAATTTTATTTGTTAAGCAATGTGCTGGCTTTGCCGCCCGCCCAGCAAGAGGCCAAAACGGTGGCTGATCTGCGCGGCTCGATCGACAAGTTGCGTGCCGAGCG
>JBCKTZ010000076.1:0-3708 GCA_038925245.1 Gallionellaceae bacterium | reverse complement strand
AGATACAGAGATACAAAGAAAAGCATTAACCCTGGTTGTATGTGGTAGTCTGCTAAAAATTTCCTATGAGGAGTACTATGAATACCCGCACCTTCCTGCTGACTGTTTTGTGGTCCTTGCTTTTGAGCTTTAACCTGGGTGCCCGGGCGGCGCAGACCTTCACCGTCGCCGTTGTACCCCAGTTTCCGGCGGAGGAGATATTCCGCGACTGGACTCCGGTGCTAAAAGAGGTGTCGCGGCTGACCGGCCTCGACCTCAAGCTCAAGACCTATGTTTCCATCCCCGCATTCGAGACCGCTTTTTTGAGCGGTGAGCCGGACTTTGCCTACCTAAACCCGTATCACGCTGTCATGGCCAAAAAGGCGGCCGGCTACACCCCGATAGTGCGCGATGACGCGACTCGTTTGACGGGCATCCTGGTAGTACGCAAGGATTCTCCCATCACCCGTGTCGAGCAACTCGATGGCGCGACGCTGGCCTTTCCCGCCCCCAACGCGTTCGGCGCGTCACTTTACATACGCGCCCTGCTCACCGAAGAGTACAAAATCAACTTCAAGCCCGAGTACGTGACGACCCATAGCAACGTTTACCGCCGGGTCCTCACCGGCCATTTCCCCGCCGGCGGCGCCGTCCGTAAGACGCTGGCAGAAGAAACCCCAGAGTTGCAGGCGCAGTTGCGTGTCCTGTACGAGACCCCCAGCGCCTATTCCCACCCGATCGCCGCCCATCCCCGCGTCGCGACTCAGGCACGCGAGGCCGTGCTGCAGGCTTTCCTCAAGCTGGGGGCGAATCCGGCCTTCGCTTCGCTACTCAAGGAGATCCAGATGCCTAAACCGGCGAAAGCAGACTTCAAGGACTACGCGCCACTCGAAAAGCTCGGCCTTGAGAAATTCGTCGTCATCCAGAACCCCTGACCCGGACCCCGCATTCAACAAAAAGGCTTTGTCGCATATGACTATCCGCACCTTCTTACAGACTATTTTGGGGCCCCTGCTTTTCAGCTTGGGCCTGGGCGCCAGCGTGGCGCAGACCTTCACCGTTGCCGTTGTGCCCCAGTTTACGGCAGAGCAGATATTCCACGACTGGACTCCGGTGCTAAAAGAGGTGTCGAGGCTGACCGGCCTCGACCTCAAGCTCAAGACCTATGCTTCCATTCCCGCATTCGAGATTGCTTTTTTGAACGGTGAGCCGGATGTCGCCTACATGAATCCGTATCACGCGGTTATGGCCAAAAAGGCGGTCGGCTACACGCCGATAGTGCGCGATGATGCGACTCGCATGACGGGCCTCCTGATGGTGCGCAAGGATTCTCCCATCACCCGTCTGGAGCAACTCAATGGCACGGAGCTAGCCTTTGCCGCACCCAACGCCTTTTCCTCACTCATTATTCGCGCACTGCTCACCAATGAGCATAAAATCCCCTTCAGGGCCAAGTACGTGACGACCCCTAGCAACGTTTACCGCCACGTCATCAGCCATGCCCAGCCCGGAGGCACCCTCCGTCACATGCTGGAAGAAGAAACCCCAGAGTTGCAGGCGCAGTTGCGTGTCCTCTACGAGACCCCCGGCTTCTATCGCCACCCGATCGTCACGCATCCACGCGTCCCGGCCCAGGTGCGCGAGGCTTTGCAACAGGCCTTCCTCAAGCTGGGGGCGAACCCAGCCTTCGCGGAGCGACTCCGTGCAATCCAACTCCCAAAACCGGTGATAGCAGACTTCAAGGACTACGTGCCACTCGAAAAGCTGGGTCTTGAGAAGTTCGCCATCATCCCAAACTAGTGACCCTGAACAACAACTAACTCGGCCCTACGCATGCGCCTTTGGCTCTATCTAACGCTGGTCGTCAACAGCATCATCGTGCTGGCCTTCCTCGGCTATGGCGGCTACACGGCATCTGAACAGACGGCCTCGCTGACGAAAGATTTGGAGAGCGATACGCGCAACATGGCGCGTAGCATTGCCGCGGGAGCGGCCAATAACCTGCTGGAGGGCGAGCTCGACAAGCTTGAGAACAGGCTGTTGCTCCAGGTCACGCTGGGTTCAGTGCGGGAACTGGTCGTCGCTGACAGTAATGCTCGGATTCTGGTGCAGGTCGCACGGGGGCCAAACGATCAGCCCCGGGTGGTCTATGACCATATCTCGCAGCCGCTTGACCTGAGCCAACTCGAGGTGCGCACGCAGGCCGCCTACACGCTGCTGCTACCGATCGAGCGCGGCGAGCGTCTGGGCTGGGTGCGCGTCACCACCAGCCTGTCCGCCCTGGAATCGATGCGACAGCAGGTCTGGATCAACACGCTGCTGGCCAGCCTGCTGACTGTCGTGCTCGCCAGCGTTCTGCTAGCGGTTTTCCTGCGCAAGATCACCGCTGCACTGGGGGCCACGACCCGTTTTGCGGGCGACCTGATCCAGCATCGCGGCATCAGCATACCGACAAGCAGCGGAATCGTCGAAATTCAACAACTTAACTCTTCACTGAACAGCGCCTCGCAGGCCTTGGCGGAACAGTTTTTGGCGCTGCAGAACAGCGAGTCCGAACAGCAACGCATTTCGATGATGCTGCAGCAAAGCGCCAAGGATATGGCCGCCAGACAGTTTGCGCTCGATGAGCACGCCATCGTCAGCATCACCGATCTTGCCGGCCTGATTACCTACTCTAATGATCGCTTCAGCAGCATCAGTGGTTACAGCCGGGAAGAGTTGATCGGTCAGACCCACCGGGTGGTGAAGTCTGCCCATCACACGCAAGCGTTTTTCGAAACGCTCTGGCACACTATTTCGCTAGGTGAGGTGTGGCACGGCGAGATATGCAACCGCAAAAAGACCGGCGAGTTGTACTGGGTCAACGCGACCATTGTTCCGTTGCTGGGCCCGGACGGCTTTGTTCAGCAATACATTGCGATTCGCACCGACATCACCGAGCGCAAGCAGGCGCAAGACGAAATCATGAGCCTCAATACCAGCCTCGAACAGCGGGTGCAGCAGCGCACTGAAGAGCTGCAGAGCCAAGGGGAAGAACTGCGCCAGAGCAACGAGGAGCTGGAACAAAAGAACCAGCTACTGGCAGAGCAGAAGCTCCAGGTCGAGCACCAGAACCGCGAGATCGAAGCCGCCCAGCTGACGCTGCAAGAAAAGGCCGAGCAATTGGCCCTCACCTCCAAATACAAGTCCGAGTTCCTCTCCAGCATGTCGCACGAGCTGCGCACCCCGCTCAACAGCCTGCTCATCCTGGCACAGATCCTCGCCGAGAACCCCGAGCACAACCTGAGCGAGAAGCAGATTGAATACGCCAAGATCATCCAAGGGGCAGGCAAGGATCTGCTGGTGCTCATCAACGACATCCTCGACCTGTCCAAGATCGAGTCTGGCACCGTAACGCTGGAACTCGAGGACGTGTCGTTCGCCAACATCCACGAACAGATCGAACGGACCTTCCGCCACGTAGCAGAGAGCCGCGGCCTGGGCTTCAGCGTAGAACTCGCACCGGACCTACCGGAATCCCTCACCACCGACGCACAGCGCTTGCAGCAGGTGCTGAAGAACCTGCTCTCCAACGCCTTCAAGTTCACCAGCAAGGGGCAGGTATCGGTACGCATCGCAGCGGTGGAATCGGGCTGGAGCGTGGAGCATGACGGGCTCAACCGCGCGCAGACAGTGATCGGCTTCTTTGTTACCGATACTGGCATCGGCTTGACGGCCGATAAGCAGACG
>JBCKTZ010000075.1:0-3793 GCA_038925245.1 Gallionellaceae bacterium | reverse complement strand
AAAAAAAGTCTAAAAAATTTCTACTGCCAGATGATTTATACTGCCGGACAAGCCAACATTTGATTAACTCAATAATAATATTTAATCCCATGAATTCAAACTATCGCCATAGAAACTTCCTGCAAGTTGCAACGCTATTGGGATTATTGATATTGAGTAATCACGCCTCTGCCCAAGCTTTATCATGTACCAGCCCTTCCCCGCAAAACAACTCTGAACAAGCAATCCGCATGGTGTTTGGCGGAGACATCGTGCTCGGCAACAGCTTTGTGGTGGAGAATATTCCCAAAGACTGGGAAGAGCGATATTTTGCAGGGGTACGCACTATCCTCAAGCGTGCTGATGTAGCGATAGGCAACTTTGAAGGCACGCTCACCGAGCATGCAATAACCACCAAAAATCCAGGTACTGGCAGGCAATTCGCTTTCCGCTCCCCACCGCATTACGCTGAATTGATGTACCAGGAAGGCTTCAAAATTTTAAACGTTGCCAACAATCACGCGTTTGATTTTGGCGAGATTGGTTTTAAAGACACGGTCAGCAACATGAAAAAATCTGGTATTGCGGTTGCCGGTTTACGTGACGAAGCGGCAACACTGAGCGTACGCGGTTTGAACATCGCCGTGCTTGGCTTTTCCTCTTCCCGCAGATTCAATTCCATACTGGACATAAAGGATGGCGCCGAACTCGTGCGCAAAGCCAAAGCCAAGGCCCAAGACCAAGGCCAAGCCGCCTACGTGATCGCGACGTTCCATGCTGGCGCGGAAGGTTCACCCGCCATCTGGCACCCAAATGAAGATGAAGAATTCCTGGGGGAAAATCGCGGCAACAGCGTGGCCTTCTCCCGCGCCATGATAGATGCAGGCGCCGATCTCATTGTCGGGCATGGCCCGCATGTGCTGCGTGCAGCTGAATGCTACAAAGGCAAGCCCATTGTTTACTCGCTGGGAAATTTTGTGGGGGTTGGCGGCTTGTCGGCAAAAAATTTCGCCGCCGTCTCCGCGCTGCTGGAAGTGGCCGTTGCTCAAGACGGCAGCTTGCAGAATATCAACCTGGTTCCGCTGCGTTTCAACGAGCAAAAATTACCGCAGGTTGATGCGCAGGAATTTGGTATCCGTCTGGTCAATCATCTGGGAAAACATGCGCGTTACCCAGGGACATTTATCGAGTTTCCCTTGAACAGTAATGATGGCCATAATGAATTCATAGCATGGTTTAACGCCAACAATCCCCGCATTATTTCCGCCCCTAAATAATGGCAACAACGCATAACCAGCAACTGCTTACACGCTCGCTTGCTGCCGTGTGGCATCCGTACACGCAGATGAAGCAGCATGCTTCCCTGCCGCTGGTACCCATTGCAAGCGGCAGCGGCGTTTGGTTATACGATGTAGAGGGCAAGCGTTATCTAGACGGGGTCAGTTCATGGTGGGTGAACCTGTTTGGCCACTGCAACCCGCGCATTAACGCGGCCATCACAGACCAGCTGGGCAAACTGGAACACGTCATGCTGGCAGGCTTTACCCATGAGCCGGTGGTGCAACTTTCTGAGAGACTGGCACAGCTTGCACCCGCTGGTCTGGGGCATTGTTTCTATGCCTCGGACGGTGCCTCCGCTGTTGAGATTGCGCTAAAGATGAGTGCACACTATTGGCGCAATTTCGGTAAGCCGGAAAAAACACAATTCATCAGCCTGAAAAATAGTTATCACGGCGAAACTCTGGGCGCATTGTCAGTCACCGATGTAGCGCTATTCAAGGATGCTTACGCTGCATTAGTGAAGCAGAATGCCACTGTGATCAACCCCGACAGCCGCCATGCTGCCATCGGCGAAACCGCTCACGATTACGCGTTGCGCTGCGCCAGCCAACTTGAGGCGCATTTGCAGCAACACCATCATCAGCTTGCCGCATTTATCATCGAACCGTTGGTGCAAGGCGCTGCCGGCATGGCCATGTATCACCCGATCTATTTAAATCGGGCACGCGAGTTATGTAAACAATACGAAGTGCATCTGATAGCCGATGAAATCGCAGTGGGCATGGGGCGCACCGGCACCATGTTTGCGTGTGAACAGGGCGGCATCACGCCGGATTTTCTGTGCTTGTCCAAAGGAATAACCGGCGGCTATTTGCCGCTCTCGGTGGTGATGAGCACCGATAAAATTTATCAGGCTTTTTATGCCGATGAAACCACACGCGGCTTTCTGCATTCGCATTCCTATACCGGCAATCCACTGGCTTGTCGTGCCGCCTTGGCCACGCTGAATATTTTTGCCGAGGACGATGTGCTCAATGTCAACCGCAGCAAAGCGGCCTATTTCAATCGCATTGCCGCCCCCCTGCGCGATCATCCCAAGGTCAAGCACTTCCGCAACAGGGGCATGATCTGGGCCTTTGAGGTTGAAAGTCCGCATCAGGATTTTGCACAACGCTGCTTCTCGCTAGCACTGCAACATGAAATTTTGCTGCGCCCGATGGGCAACACCGTATATTTCATGCCGCCTTATGTGATCAGCGAATCGGAAATGGACATACTCGTTTCTCAAACCTTACAGGTCATCGAACAACTCATTTGACACACCATCGCTTATCTCATGAACCTAAAAAAAGCAATTGGCCACAGAGAACACAGAGATCACAGAGAGGGATCCAGATGTTAATCAGTTTTGTGCGCACTCCCAGCGTGTTACCGACCAAAACAGACCAACCCATTGCTTTCTCTGTGATCTCTGTGTTCTCTGTGGCTTGTATTGCTGTTTTTAGGATGAAACCAACCCTCTCGTTTTTTCTTGCTTGCCTTGCCCTCAGCTCCCCTGCATTCTCCTTAGACCTGCTTGCAGGTTCTCGTCCTCTGCGTAGCGACAGCGTAGTGGGGGACCTGCCCCCCGCTGTACACGAGGCACTACGCCACGCAAAAATACCACTAGCCAGCGTAGGTGTAGTGGTGCACGAAATCAATGCGCCAACCGCGCTGATACAGGTGAATGCAAAACAGTCCATGAATCCGGCTTCAACCATAAAACTGCTCACCACCTACGCGGCTCTGGAAATGCTCGGCCCGGCCTATACCTGGAGAACAAAAGCCTATCTCGATGGCAAGCTTGAAAATGGCGTGCTCGATGGCAATCTGATTATCAAGGGCTATGGCAACCCTAAAATCAATTCCGAACATCTGTGGTTATGGCTGCGTGAATTGCGCAACCGTGGCTTGCGCGAGATACGCGGTGACCTGATACTGGATCGCAGCTCATTTGCATTGCAGGAAAATGACCCCGCCGCTTTCGACAACGATCCGCGACGCGCTTACAACGTCGGCCCCGATGCCTTATTGCTGAACTTCAATGCAATCCGGCTGCGCTTCATTCCAGAAAATGGCAGGATCACCCTGTTCACCGAACCCTCGCTGGCGGGCATCACACTGGACAATCGCCTCACCCTAAAAAACCAGCGCAACTGTGGCGACTGGGATGGCAATATTCAAGTTCAATTAAGCGGTGCTGACAATGTCATCCGGGTGCAGGGAACTTATCCCGCCCACTGTGGCGAGCGTGACAAATACATCAGCCTGCTACCCCATGCGCGATATTTTGATGCCGTGTTTCGCTCATTGTGGCAGGAGATGGGGGGAACACTGAACGGCAGCACGCGCGATGGAACTGCATCTTCATCGGCAGTACTTTTTGCCACACACTACTCACAGCCGCTCAGCGAAATCATCCGCGACATCAACAAATTCAGCAACAACGTGATGGCACGACAAGTCTTTCTCAGCCTCAGCTTGAATAGGGCGA
>JBCKTZ010000074.1:0-4022 GCA_038925245.1 Gallionellaceae bacterium | reverse complement strand
ACGATTCCGTGGCTGGAAATGCGCGGATATCTGGAAGATCGTCTTGTCGACAAAGAAGTGCTTCGCCCAGTAGCACGAAAACTGGCACGCTGAAGATGTCGCATATTGAATTGGCATCTGAAGTTGGCGATGATTTTGAACGTATCCTCGATCACCTTGCCCAATATCAGGTTGAAAATCCAGCATTACGCATTCGGGAGATTATCGAGGCAATTAATGTGCTTGAGCATAACCCCATGATTGGTCGCCCCGCGAATAACGACAAACGTGAACTAGTGATTGGACGTCGCTCACATGGTTATGTGGCTTTGTACCGTTACATTGTCGAAATCGATACCGTTTTTGTCCTTGCCGTTCGCAGCCAAAAAGAAGCTGGGAACGAGGAGTTTTGAACAACGGCTAAGGTAAAAGAAACTGAACAACCACCTTCCTCTGTGTTGGGCAGAGGTAAACGAAGCCCGGAAACATGACAGCGAGCGCCTAGCAGCCTCCTACACTACGCCCTGCTTCGCATAGGACAAGAACCCCTGCGGGGTGTAGGTCTTAGACAAGCAGCTGAATGTAACATATTGATTATATTGAATATTTTACCAACAGCCGCAATCTTAATTTCTTTTTGAATCAATGAGTTGCGAGTCAAATCCGAGAGGCTACTAGCTGCGCAGACTGTACGCCTTCATCCTGTCAAATTGCATTTTTCTCAGCCCTTCTTCAGCTGCTTGCGCGTCACGGCCTCTGTAAGCGCTTTGTAGTTTTCTTTACTTGATACACGCTTGCCAGATTTTTGTTCCAGGTCGAGACGCGCGCTGCCTGCCACGGCGCCGCCTTCGACAGCGGCTTCGTAGTTCTCGTCATAGCCCTGTGCGTCTTTGTTGCGGGCAATCTCGGTGGTAGAGGCTTCTCCCAGCATGGAGAAGATCAGTTCCAGGTCAGTCATGTGGTCGCGCAGGTTATCAGCCGGTTTGGCAAGGCTCTTGAAGGTCTTGTATTCAGTGGGCGTCATGCCGAAGGTAGCGCGGCTGATTTCAGCAGTGAGGATGGCGTATTCCCGCTGTTCCTTGACGCCACGCTTTTGCCATTCGTTGGTGAGTTCGTCACGGATGGCGATGCCTCGCACCCGCTTTTCTATCCATTCGTCGCTGTAGCCCTTGGCTTTATATAACTCGCGCATACGCTTAGCAGCCAGTTCCGGATTTTCAATTTCCTCCAGTCGCTCGTAGCCAACTTTGGCCAGCCAGCGTTTGAACGGCTCGGCTTTGGGCGAGGGAATGGATTGGATGATGCGGAGTAAACCTTCGGCATTCGCACATTGCGTCTGTCTGCGCTTACCATCTGGCGCCAGCAGTTCAAGGGGGGGACAAAGTGTCCCCCAGTTGGCGTCGAGTTCCGTCTCGCGCTTACGCATTTTCTTGATGTAGTCGCGGACATTGGCGGAATCGGTCAGCACCTGCACTACGTCGGCCACCGAAAAATACCATTTGCCGTCCGCCTCGTTCCAAACCGAGCGGATATGGGCGGATTCAAATAGTTTGATGTTGTTCATAAGATTTTTCCTCCTTGCGCCATTTTTTCGAAAATCATGTTGAACTCATCTGTGGAGCACCATTTTGTTGAGACTAACAAAGTGGTGCCAAGTATCATCAGAAAACCATTTCATAATTTTTACCCCTTAACCCGCCAGTCCCGCATAAACATTCTGCACATCATCATCCGAATCCATTGCTTCCAGAAACGCTTCCACTTCTTCGCGTTCGGCATCATTCAGCGTAACCGGATTTTTTGGCTTGTAGCCTAGTTGTGCAGATTGAACAGCAAATCCAAAGTTGGGTAAGGCACGACAAACTGCATCCAGGTCGGTGGGTTCCGTGAAAAACCAAGTATTACCTTCTTCACCCGGCTCCAAATCCTGCGCCCCCGCTTCAATTGCAGCAAGGTCTGCATCTGCATCTTTGCTCTGCGGTTTGCCTTCTATCATGCCGAGGTAATCAAAATCCCATGCTACGGAACCTGATGCACCCAGCTGTCCCTTGCGAAATAACACGCGAATATTGGAGAGGGTACGGTTGGTATTGTCGGTGAGGCATTCAACCATGATGGGCACGCGATGAGGTGCGAAACCTTCATAAATGAGTTTCTCCAGTTGCGCGCCATCGGCGAGCAGGCCCGCGCCTTTTTTAATGGCGCGTTCCAACGTCTCACGCGGCATGGACACCCTTTTAGCTTGCTCAACCACAATGCGCAGCCGAGAATTGGTGTCGGGGTCAGCACCTCCACGTGCTGCAACCGTGATTTCTTTTGACAGCTTGCCGAAAACTTTACCTTTTGCATTAGCTGCTATTTCTTTATGCCTTGCTTTCCACTGTGCGCCCATATTTGTTTCCTTGTTTCAGTATATTTTTTACAATTCCGGTATAAGCCAAAAACTTCAAACGCTAGCCACAGAGTACACAGAGACCACAGAGAGTGAGCTTCAATCTATACATTATCTTGTATTGTTTAACGCATGAATGAACCAATAAGCCCTTGTACTGTTTTTCTCTGTGTGCTCTGTGATCTCTGTGGCTAAAGATTTTGCTTTTGTCTATTCAAACTTGCGGATGCGCCCGCTCTGTCCCTGCATGCAAATTATTCAAGGCATGCAAATAGGCCTTGGCCGAAGCCACCACGATATCGGTGTCCGCGCCCTGACCATTCACCACTCTGCCACCCTTGGCTAGCCGCACGGTGACTTCGCCTTGCGCATCGGTACCGCTGGTGATGTTGTTTACCGAATACAGTAACAGCTCGGTACCGCTATGCACAATTTCTTCGATTGCCTTGAACGTTGCATCGACTGGGCCACCGCCCTGCATTTCTGCTTCCTGCTCTTTTCCATCCACGCTCAGGCGCACTAGTGCCTTGGGCATGATGCCGGTTTCACTGTGAGCACGCAGCGACACCAGACGATAGTGTTCGCTTACCTGCGCTATTTCAACTTCACTGACCAGTGCCTGCAAATCTTCATCAAAGATCTCGCGCTTGCGATCGGCCAATTCCTTGAAGCGGACAAAAGCCGCATTCAACGCTTCTTCATTGGCTAACACTATGCCCAGTTCCTGTAAACGAGAACGGAATGCATTGCGGCCAGACAGCTTGCCCAGTGTCAGTTTATTCGCACCCCAGCCCACATCCTCGGCACGCATGATTTCGTAGGTTTCACGATGCTTGAGCACGCCATCCTGATGAATGCCTGATTCGTGCGAGAAGGCATTGGCGCCGACGATGGCCTTGTTGGGCTGCACCGGATAACCGGTGATGCTGGAGACCAGCTTGGATGTTGCTACGATTTGCGTGGTGTCGATTCGCGTGTCGCAAGTAAAAATATCACGACGCGTTTTCACCGCCATCACCACTTCTTCTAGGCTAGCATTACCGGCACGCTCACCAAGGCCATTAATGGTGCACTCCACCTGGCGCGCGCCATTCAACACTGCCGACAAGGAGTTGGCCACTGCAAGGCCAAGATCATTATGGCAATGCACGGAGAAGATCACCTTGTCCGAATTGGGAATGCGTTCGCGCAAATGGAGTATCAAACTGCCAAACTGGTGCGGCAGGTTGTAGCCTACGGTATCGGGAATATTCAGCGTCGTGGCACCGGCTTTGATCACTGCATCCAGCACGCGACAGAGGAAATCAGGATCGGAACGCCCTGCATCTTCCGGTGAAAATTCTACGTTATCAGTGTACTGACGCGCCCATTTCACCGCCTTCACCGCCTGCTCCACCACTTGGTCGGGCGTCATGCGCAGTTTCTTTTCCATATGAATCGGAGAGGTGGCGATAAAGGTGTGGATGCGCCCGGAGTTTGCCCCTTTCAAGGCTTCACCAGCACGTTTGATGTCGTTCTCTAACGCGCGGGCAAGAGCGCATACTGTACTGTCCTTGATGACGTCGGCCACCGCTTTGACAGACTCGAAGTCACCATTGCTGGCAGCGGGAAAGCCCGCTTCGATCACATCCACCCGCAGTTTTTCCAGCTG
>JBCKTZ010000073.1:0-4157 GCA_038925245.1 Gallionellaceae bacterium | reverse complement strand
TCTTGTCGAAGTGGTTGGCCTCAGGGCCAAAATGGCTGAAAAAATGATTACCAGCCTTAGCCGCTTCGGCAGATGCGGCGCGGAATGCCATGCGATCCAAGCTATGCAGACTGTCACCTTCGATCACGGCAGCGGAGATTTGTTCGCGGCGGAAAATATTTTCAAAAGCACGCTTGGCGGTGGTCGTGCCTGCGCCTGAGGAACCGGTTACTGCAATGACGGGATGCTTGCGTGACATAAGAAACCTCTAAAAATATAAGAATAGGAAAATGGGCGCATCTAAAAATCCAGACTTCATCCCAACTGCTGCGTTGCGGGAAAAATTTCTTGCTCACATATAAATCATATGCGTCGCTGCGAAGTTTTCCTCGCGCCTTGCATTTGGGCGAACTCTGAATTTTTAGAGGTGCCCAAAATTTAATCCGGCCATTCTAGCAGAATGGTAGTGGGCGGGCAAAAACCTTACTCCCTCGTCAGCAGAATTCAGTGCCTGCAACGCGCACTGAATGTCAAAACACGGTAGAAATATTGCAATTTAAAGCAAGTTAAACGAAGTTGCTGAATTTACTGCTTTGGTGGAACATAGCCGGCGGGCATCGACGAACCTTGCCCGAAGAAATATTTTTCCATTTCATCAGCCAGAAACTTGCGAGCCTTCGGGTCAGACAGGTTCAGACGGTTTTCATTCACCTGCATGGTTTGGAACTTGAGCCAGCCTTGCCAGGCTTCCTTGGATACATTTTCAAAAATACGCTGACCCATTGCTCCCGGATAAGTCACACGATCCAAGCCCTCTGCTTCACAACCCAATTTTACGCATTGCACCATTCTTGTCATTGCTTGCTCCATTGCTGAATTATTAAAAGGCAAATTATGACATTACTTGCGATGACTAGCCATGTTGATTAAATCCGCTTTTGTAAAATGGTTGTATGGTGGCGTATTGATTTTATGGCTCCTCTAAAAATTCATATTTTGCGAGCATCCGCTTCGTGGATTGCCTGCTTGCCCCGCTTTGTCATTCCCGCGAAGGCGGGAATCCAGTCTAATCAAGCATCTGGTTCCCCGCCTTCGCGGGGACGACGGCATTTTTAGAGAAGCCCTAAATTCAGTGTATTTCTATTTCAGTTTTTTGATAAAAACCTGTGAACGGCGCTGGTAGTTGTACAGCTGCTTTTTTTGTTCTGGCAATTGCGCAACATCGGCCTCGATAAATCCGCGCTCAACAAACCAGTGTGCGGTGCGGGTGGTGAGCACAACAAGTTTGTTCAAGCCCTGCGCGCGGGCTTCTGCGCTGACGTGGCTGAGCAGCGCATCGCCGTAGCCGTGCCGCCGGTAGGCGGGTTGAATGGCTAGGCAGGCGAGTTCGGCGGTTTTTTCATTTTCGAACGGGTACAGTGCGGCACAGCCGATAATGAAATGGTCGTGCTCCAGCACCACAAAACGGTCGATTTCGCGTTCCAGCAACTCGCGGCTGCGCCGCACCAGAATGCCTTCCTCTTCCAGCGGCTGCAATATTTGCAGGATGGCACCCACATCATCGATGGTGGCGCAGCGCAGGGTGTTGAGGCTGCTTTCCACCACCATGCTGCCAATGCCGCTATCGGAAAATAACTCCTGCAACACCGCGCCATCGACATGACGGCTGATGAGGTGAGTGCGTGCCACGCCCGCTTCGCAGGCACGCACGGCGCAGGGTAAAAACAGCGCCACGTCATCCGGCAATTTGCGTTTGCCAGCGAGTATCTCAGTAGCACTAGCGATGGTCAGGTCACGCAGCAATTCGCCTTTCTTATCCATCACACCGTCGGTATCCATCAGGAATATCAACTTGTCGGCATCCAGCGCAATGGCGGTGGAGGTCGCCACATCTTCCAGTGTGAGATTAAAAATCTCGCCCGTGGGTGAAAAGCCCAGCGGTGAAAGCAGCACAACCTCGTTGAATGCCAGTCTATCTTTGATGGCGGAAACGTCAACCTTGCGCACATTGCCGGTGTGCAACAAATCTACCCCGTGGATGATGCCCATCGGCTGTGCGGTAACAAAATTGCCGCCCGCTACACGGATATCCGCATTGGCCATCGGCGAGTTGCTCAGCCCCATGGAAAGCAGCGCTTCAATCTCGAAGCGTACCCGCCCCACGGCCTCCTTCACGCACTGCATCGTAGTGTTATCCGTCAAGCGGATGCCGTGATGATAATAATCCTCAATTTTATTGCGCAGCAAATGCTGCTCGATTTGGGGACGCGCCCCATGCACCAGCACCAGGCGTACACCGAGACTGGCGAGCAGATTGAGGTCGTGTGTCAACTCGACAAACTTGCCGTCCGCCACCACTTCTCCGCCAAAAGCAACAACAAATGTTTTGCCGCGAAAGGCGTTGATATAAGGCGCGACCGAGCGAAACCAGTCAACGAAGTCGGAAGTGGCGGGTGCAGGGATGGCTTGCATAAATTCAATCACCTATTTGGTTCGATTATTTATTGAGAATTGCATAATGCCTGATACTTATAAATCCCTCCTACTACCATGTAACACATCAAATTCCGGATAGAGTCGTTTGAGCATTGGTAGGGTGGATAAGTGCCGCAAGGCGCGCATCCACCGAACGCATGGCGGATGTGACGCGACACTAGCAGTATATCGGACTTAACTCGCAACGCATTGATTTGTAGAGAACTTAAAATTTTCGCCAAATATAAAATATTCAATATAATCAATTAGTTATGATAATATGCACGTCTAAATCTGACAGACTGAGAGTCTCCCTTCAAAGGCTGGCTGGCTCCACACTTTGACAGCGTAAGGGTCGCTGCTAGCAGCGGGCACCATCGGTGTACTCCTTGAGGGTAAAAAAGGGGGGTGGAATTGATAGCTTTGGCCGTGGTGAAATATGGGATGATCAATAATCCGAATTCTACTTTAGAGAGCCTGCTTGCGCGGCCCGTTTTTTCTGCTCGATTTCAGTCAGCGTGTTGCGCATAAGGGCTTGTAGCGGGCCGCCAATTTCCAGCGCACGGTGAATGGCGATCAGGGCGTCGTCAAACTTGCTCTGATCGCTCAATGCCTGTGCCAGATTATTGAACGCGGCCGCAGAGTCCGGGTGCTCCTGCGAGGCAGTGAGAAAAATCTGTTCCGCCAGCTTCAAATCCCCACGATTATAAGCGTGGTTTCCGGCTGCGATTTTGGCGAGCAGACTATCAGGCCATCGCAACATAGCAGCCGTATAAGCCGGAGCAACATCAGTAGAAGGACTACTGTGCTGTAGTGCCGCAATACTCTGAATATAATTTTCAGGCTTAGCCGTTTTCGGAATGCGGGCTGGGGGCAACGCCACCATCGCCCAATAGTGGCTGCGAGCCCAGGTATGCTCAAACGTAGTAAACGGCATCACCAGACGTTGCGTTGCACCGGAACGCAGGATAATCTCTTCAGTGTTCAGATCGTAGCCGATGGCAACGGCATAATGCCAAACTGGCTGCCAGCTCAAACCCAGATTTTGCAACACCACCACCGGATTCCCAGCGGCAATTTCAGTCAGCACATCCTGCAATTGAGGCTGTAATAAATAAGCCAGCAAGCCCTGCCGCCGCGTTGCTGCAAGCATCTCGACCTGCAGACTGCCCTGCTTGTCGGGGACATATAAAGATTCTTTTAATTGCTCAGGTTTGATGTTCAGCCCCGCGCTGTGAAAAGCCATAGCCAGAGACGCAGGGCCGCACTGGTTTTCATCCTGTAAAAAATAGGCCACATCCCGAAGCTCGGCATGTGCTGAAATATTGAGGGGTGCAGAGCCGCGCAAGGCCTTGGTTTGCGGCGTGCTGCACGCTGCAAGTGTCAGCACAAAGAAAACGCCCGCTAAATAGCGGGCGTCGAATGAATAAATCATTTAGTGGTTAGTTACTTAATAGCCTTTGTAAATGGAAACACCTTAGTCAATCCAAGTATATCGGTAATCAGCAGGACGATAAAAACAAACACGATGGCGCCGAGAACACCACCTGCAGGCAGGCTATCCAGATGACCGTTAACGCTGGCAATTTCACTGTCAGTCATTGCATCCACGCGTGATTTTGCAGATTCTGAACTCACTCCCCTGGATTGCAGTTGAGCTTGTACATCTTCACGATCAAAAAATGCACGTACACGTTCGCGAT
>JBCKTZ010000072.1:0-4344 GCA_038925245.1 Gallionellaceae bacterium | reverse complement strand
GCGGGTAAATCCACATTGTTCCGCATGATCACCGGCAAAGAACAAGCCGATAGCGGTGAAGTGAAAATCGGATCGACCGTCAAGATCGCCTATGTAGACCAATCGCGTGACGCGCTGGAAGACAACAAGAGCGTATTCGACGCTATCTCCGGCGGTAACGATATTTTGACAGTCGGAAAATACGAAACCCCGGCGCGTGCCTACATCGGCCGCTTCAACTTCAAGGGTGGCGATCAGGCCAAGCTCGTCGGCCAACTTTCCGGTGGTGAGCGAGGCCGTTTGCATTTGGCGAAGACGCTTATCTCAGGCGGAAATGTCTTGTTGCTCGACGAACCCTCGAACGATCTGGACGTAGAAACCCTGCGTGCCTTGGAAGATGCGCTGCTGGAATTCGCCGGTTGCGTCATGGTCATCTCGCATGATCGCTGGTTCCTCGACCGTATCGCCACCCACATCCTTGCGGCGGAAGGCGATTCGAAGTGGAATTTCTTTGATGGTAACTATCAGGAATACGAGGCGGACAAACGCAAGAGACTGGGTGAAGAGGGTGCCAAGCCTAAGCGGATTCGGTATAAGCCGATTAGCCGGTGACGTTCAAACATGGACGAAGCAACCCAAAGTTAAGCGTACTGGCACAAAATTTGTTGTACGCCGATCAACGGTCAATGCGGTAACTACAAATGCTAATAATCCACAAGCCCAGTAACTACGGGGCTTGTGGAGTTATATCATCCAAGCGAGCCAATAATGACGTAGTAACTTATTGATTATAATATACATTATAGAATGCGCAATAAATAGGCAGAATAAGAAAATGGTTATCCGAGAGGGATTTAGGTTTTTTAAAACTAGTTATCCACATAGTTATCCACAGATTTTGTGCATAACTTTTTAGTGCTTTTTGAGATGATTAATTGATAGGCTCAAAGCGTCTAACCAACTTTCCTTCATGCTCCAGCAATTCATAAAAAACATCCCTTGGTCTTACCCAGCTTGTACCGTCCTGCGCTTTATAGACAACCATGATGATCTGGGGATTTGACTCTAGCTTGGCTTCACACACGAAATCGTAAATTCCACCCTTAAAGTGTTTGTATTTCATTTCCCCTACCTTCATTTTTAAGTCTCTGCTTGCGCAGACTTTCACTCAGATTCGCATGACAAATAATTTGGTGCCGGGTGCAAGAATCGAACTTGCGACTAAGCGTTACGAGTGCCTTGTTTTACCACTAGAACTAACCCGGCGTAGTTATAGATTTAACACCCGATGATGCCTGCATGTAAATACTTAATTTGGAATATACGGATATACCCTATTCTCTCGATGCTATTATTCGGACAGAAAATTTATCCATTTAAGGAATTCAATGAACATACGCACTGTCGCCACCCAGCCATTTGTTGACCAGAAGCCCGGCACCTCGGGTTTGCGTAAAAAAGTCTGCGTCTTTCAGCAGCCGCATTATCTGGAAAATTTCGTACAGGCAATTTTTGACAGCATTGCCGCACCCAAGGGCGCTACATTGGTTCTCGGCGGTGATGGGCGTTACTACAACCGCCAGGCGGTGCAGATCATTCTAAAAATGGCAGCTGCCAATGGCTACGGCAAGGTGATGGTCGGGCGCGGCGGTATCCTCTCCACCCCTGCCGCTTCCTGCGTGATTCGAAAATACAAAACCTTAGGTGGGATTATTCTGTCAGCAAGCCACAACCCCGGCGGGACGGATGGCGACTTTGGCATCAAGTTCAACAGCAGCAACGGCGGTCCTGCTACAGAGACAGTAACCGACGCGATATTTGCCAAGAGCAAAACCATTAGCGAATACCGCATTTTGGATGTGGCCGATGTGCAAATAGATGCCATCGGCAGCAGCATGCTGGGCGATATGACCGTGGAAGTGATCGACCCGGTGAACGACTATGCCGAGTTGATGGAATCGTTGTTTGATTTTTCCGCGATACGCGCATTACTCGCGAGCGGCTTCCGCATCAAGTTTGACGCAATGCATGCAGTGAACGGGCCTTATGCAGTGGAGATTCTGCATCGTCGCCTGGGTGCGCCTGCCGACAGCCTGATGAACGCGATTCCTCTGGAAGATTTTGGTGGTGGCCACCCTGACCCCAACCTCACCTATGCGCATGAGCTGGTTGAAATCATGTATGGCGACAACGCGCCAGATTTTGGTGCGGCCTCGGATGGCGATGGCGACCGCAACATGATTCTCGGCAAAAAGTTTTTCGTCACCCCTTCCGACAGCCTGGCACTGCTTGCCGCCAACGCCACCTTGGTGCCTGCGTATGTAAAGGGATTAGCCGGTGTCGCCCGCTCCATGCCCACCAGTGCGGCGGTTGATCGCGTGGCTGAGGCGTTGCTCATTCCGTGTTTTGAAACCCCTACCGGCTGGAAGTTTTTCGGCAACCTGATGGATGCCGGCAAAGTAACCCTGTGCGGAGAAGAAAGTTTTGGCACGGGTTCTGATCATGTGCGCGAAAAAGACGGACTATGGGCTGTATTATTCTGGCTCAATATTCTTGCGGTAAGACGCCAACCTGTTGAGAAAATCGTGTACGAACACTGGGCGCGCTTCGGCCGCAATGTGTATTCACGCCATGACTACGAAAATTTGCCGAATGAAACAGCTCTCGGCGTGATGAACCATGTGCAAACAAGCTTCAGCAAATTGACCGGTGCAAAATTTGGCAAGTACAGCGTGAAATTCTGTGACGACTTCAGCTACACCGATCCTGTGGATGGCAGCGTCAGCAGCAAACAAGGGGTGCGTATTATTTTCACCGACGGTTCACGCATTATTTTCCGCTTGTCGGGAACCGGCACCGAGGGCGCGACGTTACGCATCTATCTTGAAGCCTATGACAAAGATACTGCAAACCATCATCTCGATGCGCAGGTGGCACTGGCTGAGTTGGTGCAGATTGCACTGGATATATCGGAATTGAAACAGCGAACAGGAAGAGAAAATCCGACAGTGATTACCTGAGTTTAAAAAATAATAGCTATGTAATTAAAAACACATAATATAATAAAATATCAATTTTAATCAATACGTTACAATATATTCACAGCTACGTCAGACAGCCTGCCAGTGCAGTGTTGCACGCTATGTGGGGCTTATGCGGTGATGCCACTTACTCCTCAAGAAAGGATAGTGGGAGCGGGAACCATCAATGAATAGCCGACTTCCCCAGCTCGGTCAAAATCGAATACACCAATTCCTCTCCTTGTACGTTCATGCCTTTCACAAGCTTGCCGGCATCCCGTTCGCCGTTTACAAGCTTACCCATCACAGCACCTAGTTTAGCCATGTCACCACCCGCGCGCACCATTTGCTCTGCCATGTTTGCCAGCATATGCAATGCGGCGGCGTTACCCTTTCCCGCCGCATTGATCATGCTTGCGAGACCGGGCGCAGCTAGGCTGGGGTCAGGTTTAGCATTGGTGTCAGGCAGGGTGGATGGATCTTGAATTCCAAACAATATGGCTTCCACAATTGCGCCGTCTTCCTCATCCAGTCCCACCAGCACACTGACATCGCGCTTACCATTGATCACCTTACGTATCGCAGCCACCAATGTACCCCATCCGTTTTGCGCGGATGTTTCCAGAATGGGTTCCAGTTGAGGCATGAGCTCGCGGTTACTACATGCCATCACTACGTTGTGAATCAGGACTGCATGGAATTGTACGATTTGTTGTTTTTGGTCAGAAAGAAGTATCGACATTTGGAAAATTCCTCAATATTCTGCGGGTAATGCTACATTGCATTTATGGCTCATGATATCAAAATTGAGGTACGCAAAGTAGTGGGCGCTACAAAACAGAAACGAATCCAGTGATACAATATTTTCAATCACCAAGAGGGAATAATCATGCTTAAACTTTGGCGTACCATCTCCAATCGCTGGCTGTATCTGGTCGGAGCTCTGTTTATCAGCGGACTAATGGGCTTTGCCCTGTATCTGCAATACGTCAAACACCAAGACCCCTGCCCTTTGTGCATGGTGCAGCGTTTCATCTTCATCGCGATGCTGGTGGTTTTTGCGCTTGCCGCGATACATGGACCGAAGCGGCTGGGTGAGCGCGTTTATGCGATGCTGCTGGTAGTGATCTCGCTGTTTGGTGTGGGTGTTGCTACACGCCATATCTGGATACAAAACCTGCCCAAGGATCAGGTACCCGCCTGTGGCCCGAGTTTGGATTACATGCTGGATAATTTTCCGATGGCCGAGGTACTGAAAGTATTACTGCATGGCTCGGGCGAGTGCGCTACCAAGGGATGGAATTTCCTTACACTTGGCATTCCGGAGTGGTCGTTGTTGTGTTAT
>JBCKTZ010000071.1:0-4556 GCA_038925245.1 Gallionellaceae bacterium | reverse complement strand
GCCTACCCCGTTGCTTACCCGTGTACTGATGGATGCGACAGAAAAACAACAACCTCCGCGCGGCGGGGTATTCCGCCCCAAGATGCGCTACGCCCACCAGGGCGGCAGCAACCCGCCACTAATTATCATTCATGGCAGCGCACTGGATAAAGTACCGGAAAGCTACCGGCGTTACCTTGAAAAAACTTTCTGCGAAGCTTTTAAATTGCAGGGTACGCCGCTCAGGGTCGAATTCAGAGCCGGCGCGAATCCCTTTGCCAGCATTAAACCGAAGAAGATAACGGAAAGTGAACGCAAGGCGGCTATACGTTTGAACAACAGCAAGAGGCGTGCGCCAGCTAAAAAATAGTTTGGACTATATCTTCGTTGGCAGATAAGGAACTGGTCATCCAGTACAAAATCCAGTAAAGTAATCCCCTCAATAAAACACAAAGAAAAATAAAAATGACCGCAAAAGGGCAACAACTACAAGACCCGTTCCTGAACGCATTACGCAAGGAACATGTGCAGGTGGCAATCTACCTAGTCAATGGCATCAAGCTGCAAGGCCAGGTTGAATCATTTGACCAGTACGTGGTGCTGTTGAAAAATTCCACGCTGATTCAGATGGTATACAAACATGCTATTTCTACTATCGTCCCATCACGCGCAGTCACCATTCCGTACGACACTGAATAATGCATGAATCTACAACTGCTGCAAATACGGCGGTATTAGTAAGTCTTGATTTTGGTGCACCGGATTATGCAGAAAGCCTGGAAGAATTTCGTCTGCTGGTGGAAAGTGCCGGGGTGAAAAGTGTTGCCCTGGTGGGCGGCAAACGGCAACGTCCGGACCCTAAGTTGTTCGCGGGCAGTGGCAAGGTGGAAGAAGTCGCTGCAATGATAGAGGAGCTTGAGGTGCCGCTGGTGATCTTCAACCACGACCTCTCACCTAGCCAGATGCGTAATCTGGCTGCTGCACTGAATGCCCGCGTGATTGACCGTACCATGCTGATTCTGGATATTTTTGCGTTGCGTGCGCAAAGTCACGAAGGCAAGGTTCAGGTAGAGCTGGCGCAACTCAAGTATCTGTCTACGCGCCTTGCCGGTATGCATCAGGACATGGGCCAGCAGAAATTTGCCGTGGGCGCGCGCGGTCCGGGTGAAACACAGCTGGAGCTGGACAAGCGCAAGCTGGACAATCGCGTGGTGATGTTGAAAGAGCGTCTGGAGAAGTTGCGAAAACATCGTCAAGTGTTGCGTAAATCGCGCAACCGTTCGGAGGTGATGTCGGTTTCTATCGTTGGTTATACTAACGCGGGGAAATCCACACTGTTCAATAAAATGACCCATGCCAATGTGTATGTAGCAGACCAGTTGTTTGCGACCCTGGATACCACGGCGCGACGGGTATTTATTGAAGGCACCGGGCAGGTTGTTTTGTCGGACACAGTGGGTTTTATCCGTCACCTGCCGCATGGTTTGGTGGCGGCTTTCCGCAGTACCCTTGAGGAAACGGCCATGGCGGACTTATTGTTGCATGTGGTTGATGCCAATAGCCCCGAGCGGCATGATCAGGTGGCCGAGGTAAACAAGGTTTTACGCGAAATTGGGGCAGACAAGATTCCGCAGATATTGATATACAATAAAATAGATTTGCAGGACTTGCCGTCGGGTGTGAAACGCGATGAATGTGGTAAAATAGTTTCGATAAATCTGAGTGCCAAAACCGGCGCGGGTATCGATGAGCTGCGCGGAGCCTTAGCCGAGGTACGCGATGCGGACAAACCGGCAGAACAAGTGCAGCAGTGGCATCCACTTAACGATTGACACAATAAAGGTAGATATATTATGGGATTGAATGACCCGCAATGGGGGGGCAACAAAAATAGCGGAGCCCCGCCTGATCTGGAAGAATTGCTGCGCAACTTCAATAAAAAAATTGGAGAGTTGTTTGGCGGCAAGGGTGGCTCGGGTAAAAAAGGCGGCGGTAGCGGTGAACCGCAAAGCTTCGGCATCGGCATCGGTCTGATCGCGCTGATCGTGGCATTGATCTGGCTCGCCAGCGGTTTCTATATTGTAGATGCGAGCTCGCGCGGTGTGGTGCTGCAGTTTGGCAAATATAATGAAACCACGCAACCCGGTCCTCGCTGGCATATGCCATTCCCGATTCAATCGGTTGAAGTGGTGAGTTTCAGCCAGGTCAAGACGGTTGAAATTGGTTACCGTGAAAACGTCAAAAACAAGATGCCCAAAGAGTCATTGATGCTGACTGCTGATGAAAATATCGTCGATATACAGTTTGCAGTGCAGTACTACCTGAAATCCCCTGAGGATTATTTGTTCAAGAACCGCAAGCCGGACGAGAACGTGCGCCAGGCTGCGGAAACTGCTATTCGTGAAATCGTCGGCAAGAACAAAATGGACTTCGTGCTGTATGAGGGACGCGAGCAAGTTTCTGCTGCGGCAACCAAGCTGATCCAGGGAATTCTGGATCGTTATGAGACCGGTATTCTGGTAAGCAAGGTTACCTTGCAGAATGCTCAGCCGCCCGAGCAGGTACAGGCAGCTTTTGATGATGCGGTCAAAGCCGGACAGGACAGAGAGCGTCAGAAGAATGAAGGACAGGCTTATGCGAATGATGTGGTGCCCAGAGCGAAAGGTGCTGCTGCGCGTTTGACTGAAGAGTCTGAAGGATATCGCCAGCGTGTGATTGCCAATGCCGAAGGTGAAGCGAGCCGTTTCAAACAGGTTTTGGTGGAGTACGAAAAAGCGCCGGGTGTTACGCGTGAACGTATGTACATCGACATGATGCAACAGGTTATGACCAGCACCACTAAGATCATGGTGGATCAAAAAGCCGGCAACAGCCTGCTTTATCTGCCTTTGGACAAGCTGATGCAAGTTACTGGCCAGCCAGTCGCTGATGGGACATCAGCAGGGAATACTGAACAAGCAGCGGTTGCTGCTGGACAAGTAACAGATGCGGCAGGATTGCCGCGCGGCGTGCGCGATGCATTGCGCGGGCGTGAAAGGGAGACACGTTAATGAAAACCAATATCAATAGTTTTTTGATAGGCGCAGTAATCGTTATTATCGTGCTTAGCATGAGCCTGTTCGTGGTGGATCAGCGCCAGACGGCGATTGTGCTGCAACTGGGTGAGCTGGTGGGTGTAAAGAAGGATCCCGGGCTGTATTTCAAAATACCTTTCATACAGAACGTGCGATATTTTGATGCGCGGATCCTGACTATGGAGAGTGTGGAGCCTGAACGTTTCATTACAGCCGAGAAGAAAAACGTGATGGTGGACTCCTTCGTCAAGTGGCGTATTGACAAGGTGGAGCAGTATTACATCAGCGTGCGCGGAGACGAACAGGTTGCACAAACCCGTTTGATGCAGACGGTCAACTCGATCATGCGTGAAGAATTTGGTAAGCGCAGTGTCAGTGATGTTGTGTCGGGTGAGCGTGAGAAGCTCATGCTGGTGTTGCGTGAGAAAGCGGATGCTGATGCGCGCAAAATCGGTGTGGAAATCCTGGACGTGCGCCTCAAGCGCGTAGATTACCCAGTGGAAATTAGCGACTCGGTGTACCGCCGTATGGATGCCGAGCGTAAGCGCGTAGCCAACGAATTGCGCGCGACGGGTAATGCAGAAAGTGAAAAAGTCCGCGCCGATGCCGACAGGCAACGCGAAGTGATCCTTGCTAATGCCTATCGCGATGCGCAAAAAGTGAAGGGTGATGGTGATGCCAAAGCGTCCGCACTTTATGCTGCCGCTTTCGGCCGCAATGCGGAGTTTTATGCGTTCTATCGCAGCATGGAAGCCTATAAGCAAAGTTTCAAAAGCAAGAGCGATATGATGGTGATTGACCCAAGTTCGTCTTTCTTCAAATATCTGAAAAGCTCTGGAAAATCGGGTAAATAAGCTGGATGCTTGAGTATTTGCTAGTAGCTTTTGGATTGATGTTGGTGATAGAAGGCCTGATGCCGTTTTTGTTTCCTGCCGCATGGCGTGCAGGCTTAGTTAAACTTACCCAGTTTCAGGATGGACAGGCCCGTTTTGTCGGGCTGAGCTTGATGCTGAGTGGCTTACTGTTGATTTATTGGGTTAAATGAAAAGTATCTTTAAAAATGCAGAGTTCGCTCAAATGCAAGGCGCGGGAAAAATTTGCGAGCATCCGCTGCGCGGATTGCCTGCTTACCCCACTTCACCGCGCCGCATATATATGATATGCAAGCAAGAAACTTTTCCCGTAACGCAGCAGTTGAGATACAACGAAGTTGCAGTGAAGGCTAACCTTTAGGTTATGCCGGAACTAAAATCTGAATTTTTAGAGGTACTTTAATGCCGAATTGGTTGTTGCCGGAATACATACAAGACATGCTGCCGGAGGGAATCAGATGCAACACCGTTTTTTTGCCGTTAACAACCAGCGTATGCCCTGCATTATGACCACCCTGAAAGCGCACCACGCCTTGGGCATGATCCGTGAGCCAATCCACGATCTTGCCCTTGCCTTCATCGCCCCATTGCGTACCGATTACTACGACGTTCTTTGCCATCTGTAAATTCC
>JBCKTZ010000070.1:0-4568 GCA_038925245.1 Gallionellaceae bacterium | reverse complement strand
GGGTAAAGGAGTTGGTTTACTGGCCGGGAAACAATAGCTGGAGCATGGATCTAACAAGTGGCAATTTGGAACGCATCTACGGTGGTACTGCAACAACCAATGAAGGAAGAAACTTGCAGTTTCTTTGGGCATGGCTCTCGAAGGTAACCGACACCAGCATCTTCTTCTTGAAGGTTGCCGAGTCGATATCTTGGAGTGCGGTATTTTGTGATCTGAATTTAACAAAAGTTTGAGTTGATGATTGCTTTGATTTCCCATGATGCTGGCGGTGCTGAGATTCTTAGCAGTTATGTGAGGCACCAAAAATTGGAATGTCTCTATGTGTTGGAAGGTCCGGCGCTCAAAATATTTAGGCGTAAATTGGGCGCTGTAGAGACATGCGGTCTTGAAGAGGCTATGCGGAAATCGACATCGATCCTGTGCGGTACCAGTTGGCAATCTGATCTTGAATTTAACGCAATAAAGCAGGCGCGTTCTCTGGGGAAACGTACCATAGCTTTTCTTGATCATTGGGTTAACTACCGTGAGCGATTTACTCGGTCGGGAGAAACCTTTCTGCCGGATGAAATCTGGGTGGGCGATGCCATGGCCGAAATTATGGCAAAGGAATTGTTTCCTGGCACCACGATTCGTCTGGTAGAAAACCCCTATGTTAACGATATCAGGCAAGAACTGGCAGCAGTTCAGATACAGCACGAAACTAGCTCGGATGGCATTGCAGTGCTTTATGTTTGCGAGCCAGTACGTGAACATGCACTATTACGGTTTGGCAATGAGCGGCATTGGGGATACGTGGAGGAGGAAGCTCTGCGTTATTTTCTTGCTAACATTGCGTCCCTGGGAAGTCCGATTGATCGTGTTCTGATTCGCCCGCATCCATCCGAGCCGATTGATAAATACAATTGGGCTCAGCATGAATTTAATTTGTCCATTGAGATGGGGGGCACTCGTACCCTAATAAAAGAAATAGCCGAGAGCGATGTCGTCGTTGGTTGTGAGTCTATGGCGATGGTCGTTGGCCTAGTTGCCGGCAAGCGCGTCATCAGTTGCATACCGCCTGAAGGAAAGCCTTGCGGCTTACCACACCGCGAGATTGAAAAGCTTTATAATCTTCTGAAAATGAAGACCACTGTTTCAAAGGAATAAAGAACACCATGAATACGACAAATGATTTCGCTCAAGAGCCGATTAAAGGTATCAATTATTGCACTCGGTGTTGCGTGCCGGAGACGCAAGAAGGGGTGCAGTTTGATGAAATGGGGATATGTACCGCTTGCAGATCATCAGAAGAGAAAATGCACATTGACTGGGTTGCTCGTGAGAAGCAATTAAGAGCAATTTTGGAAGACGCCAAGTCTAAATCCGGAACAGGATATGATTGCATTTTACCGATATCAGGCGGTAAAGACAGTTTTTTTCAAGCCCACGTTCTTGTCAAGGTTTATGGGCTGAAACCATTAGCCGTAACATTCAATCAAAATTGGGTTTCAGAGACGGGTTTCTATAATTTGCAGCGCTGCCTGCAAGTTTTTGACTTAGATCATATCCAATTTACGCCAGCCAGAGGTCTAGTCAATCGACTGGCGAAGAAATCATTAGGTGCTATTGGTGACGCTTGCTGGCATTGTCATTCCGGAGTCGGGGCTTTCCCGCTGCAAATCGCAACACGGTTTAAGATACCCCTGTTAATTTGGGGAGAATCTATTGCGGAGAGTTCTGGGCGCGCCTCCTATGCCCGCCCCGAGCGGAAGTTCGATAGGGATTACTTCACGAAGGTTTCAGCCAAACTCTCAGCAAGTGACATGATAGGCGATGGACTTAGCGCTAAGGACATGCACCCTTTTGAACTTCCAAGCCACGAGGAAATAGAAAAAATGGGCGTTTGGGGGCTTCATCTGGGCGATTATCTGTTTTGGGATGAGGAGCGCCAGACCGAGTGGATTCGTGAGGTCTATGGCTGGAAAGAAACCGAAATGGAAGGCGCCTATAAAGGATATAAATCTGTTGAATGCATCATGTCCGGTGTTCATGATTTCACAGGCTACCTGAAAAGAGGTATGGGTAGATCAACTATGCAAGCCTCTGTGGATGTGCGCAATGGGCTGCTTACTAGAAAAGAAGGTTTTGACCTGATTCAGCAGCGCGAACAAGAACGCCCAGAGGTTCTTGATTACTATTTGAAAATTACAGGATTAAGCGAAAAAGAGTTCTATGATGTCATGCGTGAAAAAAAACTAAAACATTTGAAAGACATTGATTTGCCGATCCACTCCAAGGAACGGCCTAATGCAGAACGCCTTGTTCCTTTCGTAGAACAAATTATACAAAAACATTTGAATCTGCCAGATCCGCGGATAACTCGGGATAAGGAAAGTAAATGATGGGCAATGTATTTTTAGAACAATCTATTCCTGATTTACTCAAAAGTGTCGAGCAGGGAGCTCTATCCTTTAAGGATATGGCCGATACGACAGCAAGTGTAATAAAGGAGAAAGAAGCCGTTACTTTGGCCTGGGTATGTTTTGATTCAGATAAGCTACTTATCGAAGCTGAGCAGGCATTTTTAAATTACAAGGCTCGAGGGCATTTGTTAGGTTTGGATGGAATTCCATTCGCCGTAAAAGATATTTTCAATACACGATCCTTCCCTACCCAAATGGGATCGTCAATATGGAAGGGCTTTACTCCCGGTAACAATGCGCGGGTGGTAGATTCGTTGCTGTTTGCTGGTGGGCTTGTCGCTGGTAAAACAGTGACAGCAGAGTTCGCCGTGCATGAATTGAATGAAACACTCAATCCCCACGATTCATCCAAAACACCAGGGACATCTTCAAGTGGCTCTGCAGCAGCAGTTGCGACTGGAATGGTGCCATTTGCACTGGCCAGCCAAACTGCGGGTTCTATAATTCGTCCTGCTAGTTTTTGTGGAATATGGGGAATGAAGCCCTCATTTGGAATGATTCCACGTACTGGGGTGCTGAAAACCACAGATTCGCTTGATACCATCGGCTTTGTTGCTGCACATGCAAAAAGCCTGATGCCCATTTTGGATCAGGTTAGGGTTAAAGGCCCGGATTATCCTTTCGTATATCGCAATGTCGATTCACGTGGTGCCCATCCAAAATCAGCCACAAAACCCTGGCGTGTTGGTTTTCTTAAAACCCATGTATGGGACACAGCTAAAGGATACGCACAGCAGGCTGTGCAGGAGCTTGCCGCCAGGATTAATCGGGAAGACGGGTTTGAGGTCGAGGAAATTGAGTGGCCTGATGATTTACGCATGGCACATGACACTCACGCCATTATCTACAATAAATCACTTGCATACTATTTCCAGAATGAAGCTAAAGTTTCGTCGCAGATTTCACCCGTGATGGGTGAAATGATTGCAGCAGGCGAATCCATAAGCCTTGCTACGTTTAGAGAAGCGCTACGGCAACAAGAGATTCTTTGTGCGAAGCTTGATCGCCTGCTTGAGCCATACGATATGGTCTTGTCATTAGGCACGTCGAGCTCCGCTCCGCCAAGAGGCATTGAAGAATTGCCAGACCCTTCGTTGATCTGGACATTGGGGCAAGTCCCGGCAGTTGCAGTGCCAATCTTTAGATGTCCCGATGGGTTGCCATTTGGCGTGCAATTTATTTCTCGCCGATGGAATGATTATCTGCTTCTTCAGGGTATTGAAGAATTAGTTGGTCGCGGCATTCTCACGTCAGGCAGTCATACAATCAATAAAAGGACTTAAATGATTTCAGGTATAAATGGCCTGCTTTATAGACGGTCTCTATCCGCTGGTCGGGAAGTTTGTGCTGAGTTTCGCGAGGGCAACGAACAGGCAAGCCGGAATGAACTCCTCACGCCTGCAGCCGCAGATGGTCTGGCCACCGCATCGGCAGTGGAGCTATGCAATTGAGTACGGACACCACTCGCAGCGCGCATGAGAGCATGTTGGACCGTTTGCCACCTTTCGCGCCGGTCAATCTCACGAGTGGAGTGGATCGTTACGGTTTTTCTAGCGTGCTTGCCGAGAGATGCGGACGTCGTATCGTTCCCAGATCATTCGCCAACTGGACACATGGTTGGATCTGGCACGACGAGCCAACGGCAGAACTTCTCGGGTGCTCTAAGCTACCCCGGGACGTGACCATCGTGGCATGCAATGATGCCGAGCAACTTGCGCTTGAAGCCTGCGGCTTCACGGATATCCGTATTGGCGGCCTGCCATTTGCGTATATCCAGCGCCAGCATGCATTTCGCCATACAGATGCCCTGTTGGCCTTTCCGCCGCATTCCGCAGAGGCAGAGAGTGTGACGGCAGATCAAAAGGAGTATCTGGATTATCTCGAATCGCTGAAACAGGATTTCGACTCAGTGTATGTCAGCGTTTATTACCTGGATATGGGCGGACCTTTGCACAAAGCCGCACAGGTGCGTGGCCTGCGCGTGATTCAAGGCGCGCGTCCGGATGATGCCAATAGTCTCTTGCGTATAAGAGCTATGCTTGACTCATTCACGCATGTGACTTCCAATGTCATGGGGAGTCATATGATTTACGCCATTTTTGCCGG
>JBCKTZ010000069.1:0-4579 GCA_038925245.1 Gallionellaceae bacterium | reverse complement strand
CAAAATCTTCGGGTATGTCTTGCTGCAGCATCAGCCATTGCATTTCGACATAATCCTTGGCATGACCCCAGTCGCGCAATGAATCCATATTGCCAAGATACAGGCAATCTTGCAGCCCCAACTTGATGCGCGACAAGGCGCGTGTAATCTTGCGTGTCACAAAGGTTTCGCCGCGCACAGGTGATTCATGATTAAACAGAATGCCGTTACAGGCATAGATGCCATAAGCCTCGCGGTAATTGACCGTGATCCAGTAGGCATAGAGTTTGGCTACTGCGTAAGGGCTGCGCGGATAGAACGGGGTGGTTTCCTTTTGCGGCGTTTCCTGCACTAGGCCGTAAAGTTCTGAAGTTGAAGCCTGGTAGAAACGCGTCTTCTTTTCCAGCCCGAGGATGCGGATGGCTTCCAGCACGCGTAATGCGCCCAACGCATCAGAGTTGGCGGTGTATTCCGGCTCTTCAAACGAGACCGCCACATGGCTTTGCGCGGCAAGGTTGTAGATCTCGTCCGGCTGTACTTGCTGGATGATGCGGATCAGACTGCTGGAGTCTGTCATGTCACCGTAGTGCAACACGAAGTTGCGATTGCTTACGTGCGGGTCCTGGTACAGGTGGTCGATACGATCCGTATTAAATGATGAGGCACGACGTTTGATGCCGTGAACAACATAGTCTTTCTTCAGCAGAAATTCGGCCAGATAGGCGCCGTCTTGACCCGTTACACCGGTGATTAATGCTACTTTATTTACCTTGCTCATTTTAACCTTTCGTTTGTGCGTGACCATCTGTCGCAGTTATAAACCACCCCGCCGCAAGCAGTGAGGGGTTGTGTAGGGTGCGCCGTGCGCACCATGGTGCGTGTGACGCACCCTACCAAAATACGCCACCAGAGGCGGGGAGCGCGAAGCGAGAGACCTGAAGGCAGCAGAGCGTGACGAGTTGGTGAAGAAGCATGGCTACAAATCATTTAATCGCCATGAGTAATGCAGGTACAAGGTACAAGCTTCCCCGCTTTTACCTTGAGCCTTGAACCTGTTTTTGCCTTTGTTTTACCTTGAGCCTTGTATCTTGAACCTTGAGCCTGTCTTTCACCTTGAACCTTGTCCCTGTCTTTTACCTTGAGCCTGTCTTTCACTTTGAACCTCTCCTCTAAAATATACATCGCAGGCCATCGCGGCCTAGTAGGCTCGGCCTTGGTACGCCAACTAAATACGCACGGTTATAACAACCTCATTACCCGCACCCATGCGGAGCTGGATTTGACCAATCAGTCAGCCGTATGCGATTTCTTCGCCCAGGAAAAACCAGACTACGTATTTCTTGCCGCAGCAAAAGTGGGTGGCATTCATGCTAATAACACGTACCCGGCAGAATTCATTCACCAGAACCTGGCGATCCAGACCAACGTCATTCACGAGTCATGGCGAAATAATGTCCAGCGACTGCTTTTTCTGGGTTCATCCTGCATCTACCCGCGCGACTGCCCTCAGCCGATGAAAGAGGAGTATTTACTTACAGGCCCACTAGAATCCACAAATCGACCATACGCGCTGGCAAAAATAGCGGGCATCGAAATGTGCCACGCCTACAACCGTCAGTACGGCACAAAATACATCGCGGCAATGCCGACAAATTTATATGGGCCAGGCGATAACTACGACCTCGATAACTCACATGTCTTGCCCGCCCTAATCCGTAAATTCCACTTGGCAAAATTAGCTGGCAAAGGAGATCATGCAGGAATCGAGGCCGATGAAAGCAAACATGGCCGGCTCCCCGAGCCACTGCGTACCGCCCTCCTTGAATCTTGCACCTCGAACCTTGTACCTAATGCCTTGCACCTTGAACCTTGCACCTTGAACCTTGCCCCTGATGTTGTAGTGTGGGGAACCGGCACGCCGCGCCGTGAATTTTTATACAGCGAAGACATGGCAGCTGCTTGCGTTTACCTGATGAATCTTCCCGAAACTGATTTTTCTTCATCCCTTGCATCTTTCACCTTGAAACTTGAATCTGATTCCCCGCCTCTTGTAAACATAGGCTGCGGTATAGATGTTTCCATTCGGGAGTTGGCCGAACTCGTCAAAGCTGTTGTTGGCTACACCGGACAATGGACCTTTGATACCAGCAAACCGGACGGTACGATGCGTAAATTAATGGACGTGAGCAAGCTGAAACAGATGGGCTGGCAGGCAACCACGAATTTGCGCGACGGAATAACCATGGCATACAAGAATTACCTGGAAGGTAAAGCATGAATAGGCTACGCAAATTGAAAAGGCGACCTTTACCTGTTCGGCAGTCGCGTGGATGACAACCGCAAAGGCGGTGATATTGATTTAGGCTATGTCATCGTTAATTGTTGTTCCCGATATGGCGTAGGGTGGATAAAGCGGCGCAAGCCGTGTATCCACGCTGCTACACGGTGGATACGCTATGCTTTATCCACCCTACGTAATCTGCTTGAATACAATGTGTTACTAGCCACCAATAATTAACGATGACATAGCCTTGATTTATATGTTAATGCCGATAACCGCAAACATTTGGGCGAAAAGCGTGTTGCGTTTCTCGCCCAAATTAAACGCCATATTGGTGATCAACGGATTGATTTATTAGTAGTAGCACGCGGCACTCAGCGTAGCATTGATAAAATAGCAACAACCGAAGGGATATTGTTATGTCAGCGCCATTGAAATCTGTATTTGACAATATAGATCAACTGTTTACTAGTTGCCAAATTGACTATGCGCTGTTAAAAAATCAAGCACTAAGGGATCAGGAAATTACAGATATACCACTTATAAACACATAGCGAGTGTAGGAGCGGCTGTTAGCCGCTCCTACAAATGGTATTTCAATACTTTCCAATTCCCAAAGTGCTAGCTGGCTAGCACGGATAACGTCTGGCCCAGTGATGTTTCATTAACTGATTGGCAAGATGCAGGGCTAAAAGTGTAGCCAGCTCCTACAGGGTGTCAATAAGATTTTATGTTTTTTATTTGACCGCCGCGGATGGCCAACGCTAATATTCCAGTCACTTCTCATACGCCAGTCACTACTGTCATTCTGGCTGGCGGCCTAGGTACCCGTATCGGCGGCGATAAGGGCTTGCAAATCCTGCATGGCCGGGCATTGATAAGCTGGGTGCTGGATGCCGTCAGCACTGACAGTGCCGAGGTTTTTATCAATGCCAATGATGCAGATGGCGCTTATGCGCATTTCGGCTATCGCGTGATTGCCGATCAGATCCCCGACTGGCCAGGACCTTTGGCCGGATTGCATGCCGCTCTGCTGTGCGCCGCTACAGATTATGTGATGACGGTTCCATGCGATACGCCCTTTCTGCCAGACGATTTGATCGCGCGCTTAGTGGCTGCACAAAACCTGCACTCGACGGAGGTGGTGGTGGCGGTGGCGGGTGGTCGCAGGCAACCTGCTGTTGCCTTATACCGGAAAAATGTGCTGCCCAAACTACTTGCCTATCTGGCTTCGGGCAAGCGCAAGGTGAACGATTGGCTTGAGAGCTTGCAGTTAAGCGAGGTGGTATTCGATAATGCCGCCGAATTCGACAATATCAATTCACAGGAGGACTTGGCTCGTGCTGCTCATCTGCCTATGAAGACACGCCGTATAATCACAGATTGACCATTAGAGCTCAAGTCCCTTCCCCCTCTCAGGGGGAAGGCTAGGATGGGGGTAAACTGCGGAAGGGCAACGTTTCTACCCCCACCCTAGCCCTCCCCCTGCAAGAGGGAGAGCTAGGGTGCCGGATGTTTCCTCTAATGGACAGTCTGGGATAATCGAGCCAGACATGCAAATTGGCTGGACGGGGAAAGTATTATCCTAAATAATCCCACGGTTCGTCATTCCCGCGAAGGCGGGAATCTAGCAGTAAAACATTCCGCGAAGCGAACAAAACGTCCATCTTGTCCGCTTCGCGGGGTAATATTCAATCAACTGGATTCCCGCCTTCGCGGGAATGACGGATTTTTTTCTAATGGGCAATCTGGGATAATGAATGCGCAGAGAGTAATCGGGTTTGCGGGTTTTTCTGGCAGCGGGAAAACCACGCTGCTGGAGAAAGTCATTCCATTGTTGACTGCGCGCGGCTTGCGAATTGCGGTGATCAAGCATGCGCACCACAAGTTTGATATCGACAAGCCGGGTAAGGATAGTTTTCGTCACCGCGAGGCGGGTGCGGCTGAGGTGCTGGTGGTGTCGGGTTTCCGCTGGGCGCTGATGCATGAATTGGTGAATGAGACTGAGCCCAGCCTGGAAGAGCTTTGCAGTAGGTTGTCCCCCTGCGATCTGGTGTTGGTAGAGGGTTATAAATATTCACAGATACCAAAGTTTGAAGTGCATCGCAGTGTCACCGGACATCCGCACCTGTACCCGGAAGACAAAAATATTATCGCGCTGATTACGGATACACGCAGCGATATTCCGCTGCCGCAACTTGATATCAATGAACCGCAGCAGGTGGCCAGCTTTATTTTGAAATATTTTTCACTGGATTAAGCTATAAAAAGCATTTGGCCACAGAGATCACAGAGTAGAAACAATGAATTGTTCACTTG
>JBCKTZ010000068.1:0-4579 GCA_038925245.1 Gallionellaceae bacterium | reverse complement strand
CTACTGCGTGCGGCCGCTTTTTTGCACCTGCATTTGGAGCCGTCTAAAAATTGATTTATTTCCTGTAAACATGCCCGTTAGGTCACAGGTCAGCTTACGCCACTGGCCGTAACCCGACGGGGCGCGCTTTTAAAAGCTGCGCCTCGAATCAAACCTCAAACTCATAATCCACCGTCAACGGAGCATGATCACTAAACCTCTCCTCTTTGTAGATACTGGTTGTCGCTGCCTTCCCCGCCAATCCAGGCGTAGCAATATGATAATCAATCCGCCACCCCACATCCTTGGCCCATGCCTGCCCGCGATTCGACCACCAGGTATAAGCCTCCAGCTCGGGATGCAGCTTGCGGAACACATCGACAAATCCCACCTCATCAAACAACGCTGTTAACCATGCGCGTTCTTCCGGCAAGAATCCTGAATTCTTCTTGTTGCCGCGCCAATTCTTCAGGTCTTTCTCGGTATGCGCAATATTCCAATCTCCACAAATCAGCACCTCACGGCCACTGGCATGCAAATCTCGCAAATGAGGCATAAACGCTTCCATAAACTTGAACTTAACCGCCTGCCGTTCTTCACCACTGGAACCTGAAGGCAGATACAGTGAGACCACGCTAAGCTTGCCGATTTGCACCTCGATATAGCGCCCTTCCTGATCAAACTCCGCGATCCCCAGCCCAACGATAACCTTATCCGGCTTGGCCTTTGTATAAATCCCTACCCCGCTATAGCCTTTTTTATCGGCATAGTGGAAATATCCGTAGTAGCCCAATGGTGTCTGCATTTCTGGCGTCAAGTCGGCGACTTGTGCCTTGAGCTCCTGCAAACACACTATATCTGCATGCTGATTTGCCAACCAGGCGAGCAGCCCCTTATTGAAAGCGGAACGGATACCGTTCAGATTAATTGAAATTACACGCACAAATTTTCTCCACGAACAAAGACCGCTATTATAATATCGCTGTGATTCATTAATCGGTTGTTCATTATGCCTTCGTTTCGTCAGGACTTTATCCGCTTCGCCATTCAACAAAATGTACTTCGCTTTGGTGAGTTCAAAACCAAGGCCGGTCGCTTATCCCCTTATTTTTTCAATTCCGGTTTGTTCCAGGATGGGTCTGCTCTGCACGAATTATGCCGCTTCTACGCACAAGCCATCATAACTTCAGAAGTCCAGTTTGATATGTTGTTTGGCCCCGCCTACAAGGGTATCCCGCTGGCTGCCGGTACGGCCATCACACTGGCCGAGCAGGGCCGTAATGTGCCTTATTGTTTTAATCGCAAGGAAGCCAAGGATCATGGTGAAGGAGGGAATACCGTGGGCGCTGCGCTGCAGGGCAGGGTGCTGATTATTGATGATGTGATTTCTGCCGGCACTTCGGTGCGTGAGTCGATCGAGCTGATCCTTGCAGCGGGTGCGACACCCGCTGGCGTGGTGATCGCAATTGACAGAATGGAACGGGGACTGGGCGAATATTCGGCAGTGCAGGAAGTGCAGCGCAATTACAATATCCCTGTTATATCTATTGCGGCGCTGGATGATTTGCTGGCTTACCTTAAAGGACAAACCGAACTGGGGCAACATTTGCAAGCCGTGCAAAGTTATCGTGAAAAATATGGAGTGGGAAATGCCTAATTCGAATGTGTTGGGTGTATGTTTTATATTGACGATGGCTTTGAGCTTGGGTGCCGAAGCAAAGCTTTACAAATGGGTGGACGACAAGGGCGCCACCCATTATGGTGAGGTCATCCCGCCAGAACATGCCAACGCTGAAAGAGACTCCCTGAATAAGTCCGGTTTATTGGAAACCCGCCCAGAAAAAGCTGATTCTGAAGCCAGCCGCGCCAAGGAAGAAGCTGAGCAAAAAAGAAAAGTTGCTAACCAGGCTTTGGTTGAACAGCAACGACGCAACAGAGCCCTACTTAATACCTACAGTAATGAAAAAGAAATTGACCTGGCGCTGGAACGCAGTCTGGTGTTGATTAACGCGCGTATTGAAAGCAACAAAATGTTATTGCTTTCTTCTCAAGAAACGCTAGCTGGTCATAACAAGGAAGTTGAAACACGCACCAAGGCAGGCAAGAAGATTCATGCATCGCTTACTAAAGATATTACTCACAGAGAAACAAGCGTTGCAAAATATACAGCTGAACTAAGTAAGAGCGAAGATGATTTAGCCTCAGTAAAGACACGCTTCGAGAACGAGAAAACGCTTTATCGAAACCTGACGAGTGGCACGACTAAAAAGTAGGGTGAAAAACGCCGTTATCTTTAGATCCTAAAAACGGAAGTTGTCCGCAGATTAAATAGATTAACGCCGATTAAATATAGAATGATCTGCGTTTCCGGCGTCACTAAATCGGTGACAAGGATTTATTCTGTATCTGCTTGATAATCAATCTAATCTGCGTCATCTGCGGACAACTGTTTTTTTAGATTGATTGCTCTGTCTCGGTTTGATCAGGCACTCATTAATCGGCGTAATGCTTCCTGATATTTATCCGAGGTTCTTTGCAGCACGTCAGCAGGCACCTGTGGGGCGGGCGGCTGTTTGTTCCAGCCTGAAGCTTCCAGCCAATCACGCACAAACTGCTTGTCAAAGCTGGGCGGGTTGCTGCCTACGCGATAATTTTCAGCAGGCCAGAATCGCGAGGAGTCGGGGGTTAATGCTTCATCTATTAAATACATTTTGCCTGCTTCATCCACGCCAAATTCAAACTTGGTGTCCGCGATGATGATGCCTTTGGTCGCTGCATATTCGGCTGCCTGACTGTACAGTGCCAATGAAGCCGCGCTAACTTCGAAGGCACGTGCCTCACCCAATAATGTCACCGCTTGCTCGAAGGAAATATTTTCGTCATGTTCACCGGCAGCAGCCTTGCTTGAAGGTGTAAACAAGGGCTGCGGCAATTGCTGTGCTTCCTGCAAGCCCACAGGGAGCTTGATACCGCAGACTGATCCGGATTTTTTATACTCTTTCCAACCTGAACCCACCAGATAACCGCGTACTATCGCCTCTATCGGCAGTGGCCGCAGGCGCTTGACCACAAATGCGCGTCCTTTGATTTGTGCACGGTCCTCATCTGTGCTTACCACCTGCTCAGGGGCAATGCCTGACAGATGATTCGGAATGATATGTGCCAGTTTATCGAACCAGAAATTTGACAGCGTAGTCAAAATTTGTCCCTTGCCGGGTACCGGATCAGGAAGGATCACATCAAAAGCAGACAGTCGATCTGTCTGTACAATCAATAAATGCTGATCATCCACCGCGTAAATATCTCGCACCTTGCCACGATGCAATAATGGCACACTGCTTAGATTGGATTCATGTAATGCGGACATTTTGTCTCTTTTCAGTTGAATTCGATCGCTTTAAAAACTCAACAACTTTACACTGGTCATTGAGCTTTTAAAGATACCCTCAAACTAGTGACCGTTAAACCTAAAAAAAGCATTTGGCCACAGAGGACACAGAGGGCACAGAGAGGAAACAATGAGATAAGTGTTTTTGGCATATCACCCATCGGGGGAAAAGCGAAAACCTTGAAGCTCTGCGAATTCTCTGTGCCCTCTGTGATCTCTGTGGCTTGAAGTGCTGTTTTTAGGTTAAATCACTAGCTGTCTTTACATGCCTTTGTGATAACTGATGACGCGCTCAACTTCATTTTTGGAACCCAATATCACCGGAACGCGTTGATGCAATCCCGTTGGCTTGACGTCCATAATGCGCTCGCGACCGGTTGAACTCAAACCGCCCGCCTGTTCAACGATGAAAGACATAGGATTGGCTTCATACAAAATACGCAGTTTGCCCGCCTTGCCAACTTCTTTGGTGTCAAACGGGTACATGAAAATACCACCGCGTATCAGAATACGGTGAACTTCCGCAACCATGGAGGCTACCCAACGCATATTGAAATTTTTCTCGCGACCACCCTCGGTTATACCTTTTACACATTCGTCCACGTAACGCTGTACCGGGGCTTCCCAGTAACGCTGATTGGACGTGTTAATTGCAAACTCTTGCGTATCAACCGGAATAGTCATTTTTGGATGGGTCAGCATAAATTCACCAATGTCATTGTCCAGGGTGAAACCATTCACACCATGCCCGGTAGTGATAACCAACATAGTGGAAGGCCCGTACAACGCATAACCTGCACAGACTTGCTTGGTGCCTGGCTGCAGGAAATCCGCTGCCACCGGATTGGTCACGCCTTCCGGGCAACGCAAGATTGAGAAGATAGTGCCTACTGAAATGTTTACATCAATATTGGATGAGCCATCCAATGGATCGAATGTCAGCAGGTATTTGCCTCTAGGGTATTGCGCCGGAATGGAATAAATATCATCCATTTCTTCTGATGCCATTGCCGCCAAGTGACCGCTCCACTCATTGGCCTCAATGAAAATTTCATTGGTAATGATGTCGAGCTTTTTCTGGGTTTCACCCTGTATATTTTCACTGCCCGCACTACCTAAAACGCCTATCAGTGCACCTTTGTTTACGCTATGTGCAATTTGCTTGCAGGCGGTGATAATGTCGCTGAGCAGACCGGTAAAATCACCCGTCGC
>JBCKTZ010000067.1:0-5135 GCA_038925245.1 Gallionellaceae bacterium | reverse complement strand
GCAATGCCGCATCGCACCGGATCAAGCTCTCGCCTGCGCAAGCCGGCCTGGCTTTGCTGTATGCCAGCGCGGTGCTGGCGGTCGCCTTCATCATTCCGGTGATCCAGCTCGCGCTGTGGGCTGTCGAGGTCATCGCCACCGATCTCGACAGCCGCTATTGGGCATTTGCCTGGCATTCCCTGCTGCTGGCCGGTATCGGCACGCTGATAGTAGTGGCCGTCGCGCTGTTGCTGGCCTATGCTGGGCGCCGCCGTCCCGGTGCCGCGATGATGTGGACGCAACGACTGGCCACCCTCGGCTACGCCTTCCCCGGCGCGGTACTGGCAGTCGGTCTGTTTATCCCGGTGGCCTGGCTAGACAACTGGCTGATCGACAACGGGCGCGCCTGGTTCGGTTTCGAAGGCACCGAGGTGCTCAAGGGCACCTTGCTGGTGATGCTGCTTGCCTATCTGGTGCGCTTTCTCGCGGTGGGCTTCGGCCCCATCGACAGCGGACTGCATCGCATTACCCGCAACGTCGATGAAGCCGCGCGCAACCTCGGCGCCAGCGCTAGCGGCCTGTTAACGCGGGTGCATCTACCGATGCTGCGCGCCAGCCTGCTGACCGCAGCCGCCTTCGCCTTCGTCGATATCATGAAGGAAATGCCGATCACCCTGATGACCCGCCCGTTCGGCTGGGACACGCTAGCGGTGCGGGTGTTCGAGATGACCTCGGAAGGCGAATGGGAGCGCGCCGCACTGCCTGCGCTCGCCATTGTCATTGCTGGTATCATTCCCATCATATTATTGAACTTGCGCGGAGCGCATTCTCATGGATAAACCTAGAAAAAGCAGTTCGATCCGCAGATTACGCAGATTAGATTGATTAACAAGCAAAAACACAATAAAACTGACTCTCAGATAAGGTGATCTTGGCAATGCAGATAATTTTTTGTTTAATCGGCGTTAATCTGTGTAATCTGCGGACAACTGCCGTTTTTAGGACAAACCTCTATGGCTGAACTAATTCTCGATTCCGTTTCGCAGTCGTACGGCAACCGGAAAATCATTGCCGACCTCTCCTTCACCTTACCCGAAGGTGCGATCGGCTGCCTGCTCGGCCCCTCAGGCTGCGGCAAGACTACGGCGCTGCGCTGCATTTCCGGCTTCGAGACTATCCAGAGCGGCAAAATCTGCATTGGCGGCGAAATCGTCAGCCGCGCCAAGGTCGTTGGCAGTCCGGGCTGGATGCTGGCCGCCGAGAAACGCCGCGTCGGCATGATGTTTCAAGATTACGCGCTGTTTCCCCATCTCAGCGTCGCGGGCAACGTCGGTTTTGGTCTGCGCAATGACACCCGCGCCGCACGGCAGGCACGTGTCGATGAGCTGCTGCAACTAGTAGGACTCACCGCCCACGCCAATCAATTCCCGCATCAGCTTTCCGGCGGCCAGCAGCAGCGCGTGGCGCTGGCTCGGGCGCTGGCCCCTCGCCCCCGTTTGATTCTGATGGACGAGCCGTTCTCCAATCTGGACGTGGAACTGCGCGAACGCCTGTCGATCGAGGTACGCGACATCCTAAAACGCGAGGCCACCACCGCCCTGATCGTCACTCACGACCAGAACGAAGCCTTTGCGCTGGCCGACTGGGTCGGGGTGATGCACGAGGGCCGCATCCAGCAATGGGATACGCCCTACAACCTCTATCACGAACCGGCCAATCGCTTCGTCGCTGACTTTGTCGGCCAGGGCGCGCTGGTCACCGGCGAAGTCCTCAACAACCATCAAGTGAAAATCGAGCTCGGCGTGCTGAGCGGGCATGTCCCGGTCGAGTGCGATGCCAGTGGCTGCAAAGAATGTGTACGCAACTGCTGCGTCGATGTACTGCTGCGTCCCGACGATATCATTCACGACGACGACAGCCTGATGCTGGCCGAAGTGGAAAACAAGGCTTTCCGTGGTGCCGAATTCCTCTACACGCTCAAGTTGCCGAGCGGCCAGCGTGTGCTGTCGCTGGTGCCCTCCCATCACAACCACGCCATCGGCGAAAAAATCGGCATCAAGCTGGCGGTCGATCACGTGGTGGCGTTCCGCCGCGAATAAATTTCTGGCCCTCATAGCACTCGCTTAAGCGATTTTCAGTGCAACACAATTAGCCTCCAAAGCGAGGGGGTGGAGAAATTATAGCTGGCAAAAAGAACGGGCAGCTTGTCAATGATGATATACATCCTCATGGGCCGGCTTCCTCTGTGCGGCGGAAGGCTGCCACGCAAGATGGGAAGTTCATGCTAAATTTCACTTTAAAATGCGCAAAAAAAACAGCAGCTATCAAAGCGACGACAACTTAGTTTTAAACATTAGTTTTACTTTGCGCTACGGGTGCCGGTATGGAAATAGAGTTCAAACAGAATGAAGTCATTATGCGGGTGATTGCTTGTGGCCGATTGATCGGCTTTTCAGCCACGGCCTCCCATTAGCTAGGACAATCTCGACCATGGATACCCTTACCAGTTACGATGAACTCCCCTACGACAGTCTGCCACTGCAAGAAACGCAAGTGGATTTTCTGTCCGCCGTAGCCAGGCTGCATGGATTCGATGCGCCAGCCCCCACACACGCGCGCATCCTCGAACTGGGGTGCGCGCAGGGCGGCAACCTGATTCCCCTGGCTAGTCGCTGGCCCCAATCCGAATGCGTGGGGGTGGAGTTGTCGCGGGTGCAGGCGGAGGCGGGCGCCACCTTCATCCGCCAACTGGGCCTGACCAACGTCCGCATCCAGCATGGCGATCTGGCTGCGTTGCCTGACGACCTGGGCGAATTCGATTACATCATCGCACATGGTGTGTTTTCCTGGGTGCCGCCGGCAGTGCAGCAGGCGCTGCTCGATGTCTGCCGGCGCCATCTGTCGCCGCACGGCGTGGCCTACATCAGCTTCAACGTCGCGGCGGGTTGGGCCCAATTGCAACCCTTGCGCAGCGCGCTTATCGAGCGCACCTCGGCCACTCTTCCGGCGCCGCTGCGTTATCAACAGGCACTGCGTGTGTTGGCAGAACTGGAAGCCGAATGGCGCGATCCGATTTTGCTCAAGGAAATCACTTTTCTCAAATCGGCTGCGCCGTCTTACCTGTTTCACGAATATCTCGCCGAATTCAACGCACCGATGGCTTTTGGCGAATTTGCCGGGCAGCTGGATGCGCATAGCCTGCGCTACATCGGCGAAGCCGGACCGCGCCACGCCGTGGTCGAACTCGAAGACGCCTGCGGCCTGACTCCAGAGGCCATGACAGGGCGCTGGCTGGAGGCGGAGGCGAAGCTCGATGCGGCGCTTGCCGTGCGTTTTCGCCGGGCTGTGATTGCCCGCGCCGATGCCCCGTGCGCGCAACCGCCACACGCGCCAGCATTAAGCAGTCTGATGTTTTATACGGATTTGCGTAGCGACGACGAAATCGATCTGCAAGACGCGAGCGAGCAGCGTTTCATCAATCCTGCGGGCAACACCCTTCTGGTCGCGCAGCCCGTGATGAAAGCCGCAGTGATGGCACTGGCTAGCGCCTATCCCAACGCGCTGACCTATTCCGAGCTGCTGACCTCAGTCCGCCACGTGATGAGCGAATATGGCGGGTCTGAAAATATCGACGACAGCGTATTCCAGAATGAGCTATTCAAACAGGTGATAGCGCACAGCATCCTACCTAGCGTAGGCGGTGAATTTCATGCCGTCGAGCCGGGCGAACGGCCTTGCGCGCACGCCTTGGCACGGTTGCAGGCGCGATCCACTGCGTGGATCGTGAGCGGTATACGTCATGTTGCACTGGATCTGGATCTCCCAGCGCGCACGCTGCTGGGTTTGCTGGACGGCAGCCGCAACCTTGACGAACTGGAAACCATCATGCGGGCCACGCTGATCCAGGCTGGATTGGAACGTCACCTTGACGATGTCAGCGCGCTAACGAACCAGCAGCTGTGGCTGTTTTCTCGTCAAGGCTTGCTGGTGGGGTAGTCGAGGTATGTGACTTCTGTCTATGGGCTGCTAGGCGCTCGTCGTTAAATTCGCCTCTGTAGTTGTTTATTCTGCTACATGTCTGTAATATATTCTACATGAATAATCTCAAGCCATGGCTTAGCCTCATCATCAGTCTGCCCACCTCTAACGCGACTGCGCGCATGCGCATCTGGCGCGCGTTAAAAAGTGCAGGTTGCGGCGTGTTGCGTGACGGCGTTTATTTATTGCCGGATAGCGAAGCAGCGGCTGTTATTTTTGAACTGCAAGCTACTGAAGTCTTAGCGGCGAGTGGTAGTGCTCATGTCGTCAAACTTAGCGGCACTTATGCAACTCAAGATCTTTTCTTTCGCAAGCTGTTTGAGCGCACTGAAGACTATGCAACGCTCAAACATGGCATTGATGCATTCATGGTTACACTACCCACCCAAGATCTTGTAGCTAACAAGCGCTTGTTAAAACGTCTCGCCCGCGACTTTGCCACGATCTCGGCCATCGATTTTTTCCCCGGCCCTGCGCGCGATCAGATCGCGATGTTGCTGGACCAGGCACATTTGGAATTTGCCGTTCTCAGCAACCCAGATGAGCCGCGCCCCACACAGGGCAAGATTAAAAAGCTAAAGCGCGAGGATTACCAGAAGCGCACCTGGGCAACACGCAAGCGGATGTGGGTAGACCGCATGGCCAGTGCGTGGTTGATCAAACGTTTTATAGATCCCGCTGCAAAGTTCAAATGGCTGAATAAGCCACAGGATTGCCCGAAGAACGCGCTGGGCTTTGATTTTGACGGTGCGAGCTTTACCCATGTTGGCTCACTGGTGAGTTTTGAGGTGCTGCTGACCAGCTTTATGCATGAACCTGACCCCGCATTGTTGCGTCTGGCAGCGCTTGTGCATTATCTTGATGTGGGCGGCATTCCGGTGGCGGAAGCACACGGGCTGGCGTTGATACTCAAAGGCATGCGTGAACGCTGCAAGGATGATGACCAGCTACTGACTGAAGCAAGCACTATTTTTGATGATTTGTACCATACGTATACACAAGAGGATAATAAAGATGAGTAATGACGCAATTCCAACTACGCCGCCTGCGCCGGTCACATTTTGGGAAGCATTTTCCTACTGGTTAAAGCTGGGTTTCATCAGCTTTGGCGGTCCGGC
>JBCKTZ010000066.1:0-5278 GCA_038925245.1 Gallionellaceae bacterium | reverse complement strand
GGCTACTCGCATAAAATTTCATGAGTAACGCAGTATCGCGACGGAGTTTGGATTTTTAGAGGCGCCCTGAATCAACCCGGTTCACTTTGCCAGAGGTGCTGTGCGACGGATAGCAACGCGCCCAGCCAGCCCAAATAGGCTGAAAAAGCTAGCAGAGTAAGGCTGTCACCCGCAGACAAATGCTGCAAACTGAAGCTGCTGGCATAGAGTTGCGTCAGATCAGCTAGGCTGACATTCAACAGGGTCAAACTGACGGTGATGATCAGCCAGGCAGCACTTCCTCCCAATAAACCTTGAGCCAGGCCAAAATACAAAAAGGGCCGGCGGATAAAACTATTGCTGGCCCCTATCAGTTTGGAGACTTCGATTTCTTCGCGTTGGGTCAAAATTTGCAGGCGAATGGTGTTGAAGGTGATTGCGACCAGCGCAAAACTCAGTAATGTCGCGAGTATCAGTACAGCTAGGCGTCCAAATTTAAGCAAAGCTTCCAGTTTACGCACCCATGCTGAATCGAGTTGTACATGTTCAAACTTTGCCCATGTCTTCAATTCATCGCGTAGCACTTCCAATGCCTGAATGTCTTTGCTCTTTGGATAAACAACAAATGCATGAGGTAGCGGATTTTGCGTCAGGCCGCCGGTAACATCGGCCAGGCCGGTGCTTTGTTGGAGTTGCTTGAGTGCTTCTTCGCGCGACACAAACTCGACCCTGGAAATTGCCGCGTGTTGCTGCAGTTGTTGGGTGATCTTCGCAATGTCATTCTGAGTTGCATTCATATTCAGAAATACGCTGATTTGTGGCGTGCCTACCAGCTTGTCGGACAGGCCATGGATGTTCTGTAACAGCAGATAACCGCCAGTAGGCAGGCTTAGTGCGACTCCTATTACCAGTACATTCAATAGGCTGGAAATGGGTGTAGTTCTCAGTCTGTGCAGGGTAAGTTGCATGACATACAGATGGTGTAACAACCAGCTTTTCATGACTGTAATTCTCCCTGCTTCAGCGTCAGTCTGCGTCCAGTATATTGACGCAGCAATGTCTCGTCGTGGGTGGAAATCAACAATGTGGCGCCGACCTGATGGAAAGATTTGAAGATATCCATAATGTCGTTTGCACTGTCTGCATCGAGGTTGCCGGTAGGTTCATCCGCCAACAAAATGGACGGGCGATTGACGATGGCACGGGCGATGCACAGGCGCTGCTGTTCGCCGCCGGACAGAGCAATAGGATGCGCCTTTTCGCGTTTTAACAAGTTCACCTTATCGAGCGCAGCGCGTACCCGTTTGGCACTTTCACGGTGATCAAATCCTGCAATCTGCAAAGGCAGTATCACATTGTCGAATAGGTTGCGATCAAATAATAATTTATGATCCTGGAAAATCAGGCCGAGGTTACGGCGCAGATAAGGCACCGCGCCGGCCTTGATTTTGCCGATATTCTGACCGTTGACCAACACCGTGCCGCCGTTAGGGCGTTCTATCGCGGCGATCAGTTTTAGCAGCGTGCTTTTGCCGGCACCGGAGTGGCCGGTTAGAAATATCATCTCGCCTGCAGCGATCTCGAAGCTGACATTTTTTAACGCCGTGTAGCCGCCGAGATAACGCTTGGAGACTTGGTTAAAACTTATCATTGGGCACCTCTAAAAATTCCGTCGTCCCCGCGAAGGCGGGGAACAAGATGCTTGATTAGACTGGATTCCCGCCTTCGCGGGAATGACAGGTGTGGTAAGCAGGCAATCCGCGAAGCGGATGCTCGCAAAATATGAATTTTTAGAGGCACACTCATGAGTCCAGACCCAGCAATGCGGCGACAAAATCCTCGGCCACAAACGGACGCAAATCATCCAGCCCTTCGCCCACGCCGATAAAACGCACTGGGATGGGATGGCTCTTGGCGATTGCGGCGATCACGCCACCTTTGGCCGTGCCATCGAGTTTGGTCAGCACCAGTCCGGTGATGTTCAGCGCATCATCAAAAGCCTTGGTCTGGCTGAGCGCGTTTTGTCCGGTATTGGCATCCAGCACCAGCAAAATTTCGTGAGGCGCGCCAGGCAGCGCCTTGGCGATAACACGCTTAACCTTTTTGATTTCTTCCATCAGATGTGCCTGGGTAGTGAGGCGGCCGGCGGTGTCGGCCAGCACCACATCGATTTTCTTTGCCTGAGCCGATTGTATTGCATCAAAAATAACCGCAGCTGCATCGCCGCTCTGTTGTGCAATTACCGTGACATTGTTGCGCGCGCCCCATTCCATCAGCTGCTCGCGTGCCGCTGCGCGGAAGGTATCGCCTGCTGCCAGCAGCACTGATTTCCCCTGCCCCTGAAAATACTTTGCCAGCTTGCCGATGGAGGTGGTTTTACCCGCGCCATTCACTCCCACCATCATAATGACGAAAGGTTGATGATTGCCTGTTTCCAGCGATATTGCCAGCGGCTTGAGTAATTTGAGCAGGCTATGCGCCAAGGCTTCTCTTAATTGCGCGGCCTCGGTGAGATGAGCTTCCTTGACCTGACGACGCACATCCGCCAGCAGCATGCGAGTAGCATCCATGCCAACGTCAGAGGTAATCAGGATAGTTTCCAGTTCTTCATAAAGCTCTTCATTGATTCTACCGCCCAGAGCAAACAGAGCGGAAAGCTGGCTGCCAGTGCGACTCAAACCATTTTTCAAACGGCCCAGCCAGCCGCGATTTTGCTCAGTTGATGAATCTGCTATTGAATCGACGGAGGATTTTTTGAAGAAACCTAACATAATTTGAGCTGTCTAGTGTTCGTTGGAGTGGTGGTCGAAAGATAATAAAATGGAGGATAATGCGCGGCATTAATTACGAGTTTGGTCAAAGGCGTATTTTATTCCGATTGGGTGGGCTTAGTCTAAAAAAGTTAGGGGTGCAGATGTACAAGCGTTTATTGAAACTGGTGCTCATGTTGGCGTGCTTGAGCTCCTTCTGGGTGCAGGCAGAAGTTTTTGAAAAGACATTTAGCAATGGTCTCAAGGTGATCGTCAAGGAGGATCACCGCGCACCGGTGTTAGTACAGCAACTCTGGTATCGCGCCGGCAGCATGGATGAAAGCACCGGCACTACCGGCATCGCACATGTACTGGAACATATGATGTTCAAAGGCACCAAGACAGTGCCGAATGGCGAGTTTTCCAAGCGTATAGCTGCTGCAGGCGGACGCGAAAATGCCTTCACCAGTTACGATTACACCGCTTATTTTCAACAGCTGCATAAAGACCAGCTGGAACTGGCGATGAAGCTGGAGTCGGATCGCATGCAGAATCTGGTGTTGTCGGATGCCGAATTTGCCAAGGAAATTCAGGTGGTGATGGAAGAGCGACGCACGCGCACCGACGATAATCCCCATGGGCTGCTATATGAAAAGCTGATGGCGGCCGCTTTTCTAGAGCATCCTTATCACAATCCCATCATAGGCTGGATGAATGATCTAAAAACACTCACCGCTGCCGATGCGCGCAGCTGGTATCAGCGCTGGTACACACCCAATAATGCGGTGCTGATAGTGGCGGGCGACGTCAAGGCGAACGAGGTGTTTGCGTTGGCACAACGCTATTACGGTGGTATCAATTCGCGCAAGTTACCGTACCGCAAGCAATACAGTGAACAGCCTCAATTGGGTATCAAACGCATTACAGTGAAAGCACCGGCGGAGTTGCCCCTGCTGATAATGGCCTATCAGGCACCCACACTGCGCGATGCAGAAAAAGACACCATGCCTTATGCACTGGAGGTATTGGCTGGGGTGCTGGATGGTAATCAATCCGCGCGTTTGAACAAAGCCCTGGTACGTGAAAAGCAGATCGCGGTCAGTGCGGGAGCGGGCTATGACGGCACAGCCCGCGGCCCCAGCTTGTTTATACTGGACGGCACGCCCACTGCAGGTGTGAGCGTCGCAGAGCTAGAAGCGGCACTGCGTGAACAAATTGCACTGCTGGTGCGTGATGGAATCAGTGCGCAGGAGTTGGCACGGGTAAAGGCACAGGTCACGGCTAGCGAAGTATATAAACGCGATTCGGTGTTTTATCAGGCGATGCAGATCGGGCAGATGGAAAGTATTGGTTTGTCGCATCGGGATATTCCCGTGATGCTGCTAAAGTTGCAGGCTGTTACGGCGCAGCAGGTGCAGGATGCGGCGCGGGAAATTCTCAAGGATGACAATCTGACTGTCGCTGTGCTAGCCCCGCAAGCACTTAGCGGAAAACCTAAATATAGCAATGAAGGAGCTGCTAATGACTAGTAAGCAATTGATTATATTAAATATAATTGCATTTTTGACATTTGCGGCAACAGCCGAGGCGGGTCCAAAAATTCAGCACTGGCAGGCGCCCAGCGGCGCACAGGTTTATTTTGTGGAAAACCACGACCTGCCGATGCTGGACGTGGCTGTCAATTTCCCCGCCGGTAGCGGTTTTGACAGTGCAGACAAAGCAGGTTTAGCCAGCATGACCTATGCGATGCTCGCCTTGGGTGCAGAGGGAATGAGCGAGGATGATATCGCGCGCAGGCTGGCGGATATTGGCGCACAGCAGGGCGGAAGTTTCGATGCGGATCGCTCCAATGTTGCGATACGCACCTTGAGCAGCAGGGCAGAACGCGAAGAAGCACTAGCCATTTTGGCGCGTGTATTGCAACGCCCATTATTTCCCGAGAACGTGCTTGCACGTGAAAAGGCGCGTCTGATTGCGGCCCTGAAAGAGGCGGAGACCAAGCCTGAAAGTATCGCCGCCAAGGCCTTCAGCAAGGCAGTGTTTGGCGCGCATTCTTATGGGCTGCCTGCGTCAGGCGAGATAGCCACGGTTGAAAAAATTCAGCGCAGCGAGCTGCTTAATTTTTATACCACTCACTATGCTGCGAAAAATGCTGTCGTTGTATTGATGGGGGATATTAGCCGCGCCGAGGCCGAATCCATTGTGCAGAATTTAACCGGGCAATTGCCCACTGGCGGTGCCAGCAATAAAATCGCGCAAGTCGTCAAGCAGAGCAGCGCCAGCACACTGCGCATTCCGCATCCGGCAACACAGAGCCATATTCTCATTGGCGCGTCCGGAGTGGCACGCAACGATGCGGATTTTTTCCCGCTATTTGTGGGCAACTACATCCTGGGTGGCGGTGGTTTTGTATCGCGGCTGATGCAGGAAGTGCGCGAGAAGCGCGGCATGGCCTACAGTGTTTACAGTTATTTTATGCCGATGCAGCAGCCCGGCGTGTTTCAGATAGGTTTGCAAACACGCAAAAACCAGGCCGATGCGGCATTGAA
>JBCKTZ010000065.1:0-5675 GCA_038925245.1 Gallionellaceae bacterium | reverse complement strand
TTATTCAACGGCGAGTCGTTGCTGATTTCCAGTCATTACGGATAAAATGTATACCCCGTAAAATGGGAATGTTATACTTGCGTTCAATGCATGAACAGGCTGCTTTTTCATGCTTGTATCCACCAAATTTATGTTGCCGCGCTTGCTGATCGTGATACAGCAGGGCGGTAGCGTGGATAAAATTCACTGGAGCAATATTTCATCTTGCTTGACACAGCTTTGCATGAAGAGAGTCACTTGAAAGTGTTGAGACTGTTAGAGTCGAATCCGCACATGAATCAGCGCGCCTTGTCCAAAGCGTTGGGCGTAAGCTTGGGGAAAACCAATTACTGTATTAAAGCGCTGCTGGAAAAAGGGCTCATTAAAAATGCAAAATTTCCGCAATAACCAGAACAAATTGGCCTATGCCTACCTGCTTACCCCTACCGGGGTGGAAGAGAAGGCGCGCATCACCTTGCATTTTATGAAACATAAAGTGCAGGAGTACGAACGGCTACGCGTTGAAATTGCGGAATTGCAGCGTGAAGCCGAGCCAAAGGGCTTGCACTAGCACCTTGGAACACATCAAATGCCGGATAGAGTTATTTGAGAACGCATGGTGGATGCGACGCTGCGCATCTTATCCACCCTACAAAATTTATCCGCAGTTATAAATGTTACATGGCACTAGCACCTTGGAATACATCAAATGCCAGATAGAGTTGTTTGAGCATTGGTAGGGTGGATAAGCGCAGCGCATCCACCGAACTAGAACATGCATGAACGGTGAATGAGGATGCCCGGATTTTTCTGCAACAGTGTAGTGTTGCACCCTACCTAAACGACCAAGTGACAGTCGGGTCGGGTTGTTTGCCCCTTGCCCCTGTCTTTTGTTTTTGCCTTTGTTTTTTATTTAACTTGAACCCTGAACCTTGAACCTTGCATCTGTCTTGAACCTTGAACCCTGAACATGACCCCAATCCCCAGCTCCTCTGATAAGCAACTCACCATCGCAATCGTTGGCCTAGGTTACGTCGGCCTTCCCCTCGCCGTTGAATTCGGCAAAAAAATGCCTACCCTCGGCTTGGACCTGTCCGCTGACAAAGTGGCCGCCTATCGCCGCCACATCGACCCCACTGGTGAAGTCAGCACGCAAGACCTACAGGCCGCCACCCACCTCCAGTGCCACACCGACCCCGAGGTGTTGAAAGATGCTGACTTCATTATCATCGCTGTGCCCACCCCAGTGGGTGTCGCGCACCAGCCCGACTTCACGCCCCTGATCAAGAGCAGTGAAGCCGTGGGCAAGCACATGAAGCGCGGCGCTATCGTGGTGTATGAATCCACCGTTTACCCTGGCGCGACCGAAGAAGTGTGCATCCCTATCCTCGAAAAGCACTCCGGCCTCAAGTGGAAGCAGGACTTCTGGGTGGGTTACAGCCCCGAGCGCATCAACCCCGGCGACAAGGAGCGCACCGTTACCAAAATTATCAAGGTGGTGTCGGGTGACACCCCAGCCACCCTTGACAAGGTAGCAGAGGTGTACGGCAGCATCATCACCGCAGGGGTTTACAAGGCCAGCAGCATCAAGGTGGCTGAAGCCGCCAAGGTGATCGAAAACACCCAGCGCGACCTCAACATCGCCCTAATGAACGAGTTGGCCATCATCTTCCAGCGTGTCGGTATCGACACGCTGGAAGTGCTCCAGGCCGCCGGCACCAAGTGGAACTTCTTACCCTTCCGCCCCGGCCTGGTAGGCGGACACTGCATCGGCGTGGACCCGTATTACCTGACCCACAAGGCCGAGATGCTGGGCTACAACCCGCAAGTCATTCTGGCCGGCCGCCGCATCAATGATGGCATGGCCGCCTACGTAGCGCAGCAAACTATCAAGCAAATGATAGCTACCGGCACCAACATCAAGGGTGCCAAAGTCATCGTGCTGGGCCTTACCTTTAAAGAAAACTGCTCCGACCTGCGCAACAGCAAGGTGGCCGACCTGATAAAGGAATTGCAGGATTTTGGCTGTAAAGTGTACGTGCACGACCCCCTAGCCGAGCCCGAGCAGGCGCTGCACGAATACGGCATCACGCTCAACGAGTGGGGCCAATTGCCTCAGAACGCCGACGCCATAGTCGCCGCCGTGTCACATACGGAATACACCACCCAGCCCGTCGCCAGCCTGTTGGCCCCACTGAAATCTGGCGGCGTGTTCATCGACATCAAATCCGCCTATTCGCCCGAAGCCATTACAGCCACAGGTGCATGCCTGTGGCGCCTGTGAGTTCGCCCATGGCTAGCATCAAGCTTTTTGAAAACAAGCAAGTTCGATCTCAGTGGGACGAGGATCGGCAGGCTTGGTACTTCAGTATTGTCGAGATCATTGCCGTGCTTCGCGGAATGTTTTATTGCTGGATTCCCGCCTTCCCCGGATCAAGTCCGAGGATGACAGCGGGAATGACGAGGTGTGGGATTGTTTGGGTCCAATAGCTTCACACTTTCGCCATCAAAATGGATAGCCGCAACTGGAGCTATTGGCCTTAAAAGCTCATCTGCCCGGGCTGGTGGAAAATTTGTCAAAAGTATTGCTTTAAAGTAGAAGGCTTCGATAATGGCAAAAAGCAAAACAATGTTGGTTGAAAAAGTTTCCGTTACGCTTCTGGAGCATTTGGATACAGATTTCATTTCGTTGACGGACATGGTGCGTGCCAATGAAAATGGATCAGCCATTATTGAGAACTGGTTGCGCAATAAAAATACGCTAGAATTTTTGGCCGTCTGGGAAGAAATTTATAATCCCAGTTTTAATTCCCTCGAATTCGAGGGAATTAAAACTGAAGCAGGACTAAACCGTTTTACGATGTCCGTCAAAACAATGGGTAAGCAAAACAAACGCGACGGGCATTCTAGCTAAAACAGGACGCTATGGCGGCACATTTGCCCATAAGGATATTGCTTTCGAGTTTGCAAGTTGGATTAGCCCCAAATTCAAACTCTACCTCATCAAGGAATTTCAGCGACTTAAAGACGAAGAGATCAGCAGTCGCTCGCTGGAGTGGAACCTTACACGGTCCCTGACCAAGATCAACTACCGCATACATACCGACGCCATTGCGCAAAACCTTATCCCGCACAACATCACCAATGCGCACGCAGGACTGATTTATGCATCTGAGGCCGACGTATTGAATATAGCCCTGTTCGGCATGACGGCCAAACAATGGCGCGATCTCAACAAAGGCAAAGGTGGCAATATCCGCGATTATGCGGCGGTAGAGCAGCTGGTGGTTCTGTCAAACCTGGAGAGTATCAACGCTGAACTCATCCGGCAGGAGGTAGACCAGCCCACGCGGCTGACAGCCTTGAATCAAACCGCCATTCATCAAATGCGTTCCTTACTGGGCAACCCAGGACTACAAAAACTAAAATGACTACTTACGAACAACTTCGAGCAAACCTAATAATCAACCCCCACACCTGGCTCATCACCGGTGTAGCAGGCTTCATCGGCAGCAACTTGCTAGAAGCCCTGCTCAAACTCAACCAACGAGTCGTCGGGCTAGATAACTTCGCCACCGGCCACCAGCACAACCTAGACGAAGTGCAATCACTGGTCACACCACAACAATGGGCCAACTTCCATTTCATCAAAGGCGACATCCGCAACCTAGATGATTGCCGCCGAGCAATGCAGTGGTCAAACAAACCCGAACCAAGCCCCTTGCCCCTTGAACCAAGCTCTTTGAACCTTGCCCCTGTCTTTTCCCTTGCCCCTAGCACCTTGCCCCTAGCCCCTGTCTTGCCCCTTGAACCTTGCGCCTTGAACCTTGAACCTCAACATGAAATCGTAGATTTCGTGTTGCACCAAGCCGCTCTAGGCTCCGTCCCGCGCTCAATCGAAGACCCCATCAACACCAACGAAACCAACATCTCAGGCTTCCTGAACATGCTCGTCGCCGCACGAGATGCCAAAGTAAAACGCTTCGTCTACGCCGCATCCAGCTCCACCTATGGCGACCACCCCGACCTGCCCAAGGTAGAAGACAAGATCGGCAAGCCGCTATCCCCCTACGCCGTCACAAAACTGGTGAATGAACTCTACGCCGACGTCTTCGCCCGCACCTATGGCTTCAACACCATCGGCCTGCGCTACTTCAACATCTTCGGCCGTCGCCAAGACCCCGAAGGAGCCTATGCCGCCGTGATCCCCAAGTGGATATCCTCGCTCATCAAAAATGAACCTGTATATATCAACGGCGATGGCGAAACCAGCCGAGACTTCTGCTACATCGAAAACGTAATTCAGATCAACTTGCTAGCCGCTACAGCATTAGATACGTCCGTCATTCCCGCGAAGGCGGGAATCCAGCCTGACATATCACCAGTCAATCAAGTCTATAACGTCGCTGTCGGCGACCGTACATCCTTGAACCAACTCTATGAAAGTTTGCGCGTGAATCTGGTCGAACAATTTCCGCATTTGACCAACGCCAAGCCAATCTATCGCGACTTCCGCGCAGGCGACGTGCGCCATTCGTTAGCGGACATTTCCAAAGCAAACACCCTGCTTGGTTATGCACCACAATACCGGATTGGCGAAGGACTGAAAGAAGCAATGGCATGGTACCTTGCCCCTTGAACCGAGATTTTCCATTAGGCAGGTAACCACATGATTATTTGTAAGATTCTCTAATGGAAACCATTAGAGCAACCCATTGAATTCATTGATATTTAGGTTTCAAATGGAAAATCTCGGTTGAACCTGTTTTTGTATTTGTTTTTGTTTTTGATTTAACTTGAACCTTGTATCTTGCCCCTTGCATCTGTCTTTAACCTTGAACCTGTCTTTTGTTTTTGTTTTTGATTTAACTTGCCCCTTGCCCCTTGAACCTTGCATCTGCTTTTGAACCTTGCATCTGTCTTTTACTCCTGTGTTTTTTCGTTGTGAGACTGCGCAACCAATGACATAATATGGCTATCCATAATTTCAGGAGTGCTTCATGAAATCCTTTGCCGTATTCGAAGCCAAGAACCGCTTTTCAGAGTTGTTGAGTGCTGTGGAGCATGGCGAGGAGGTCACCATTACCCGGCATGGTCACCCTATCGCCCGGCTTATTTCGTTCACTGACGTTGGCCAACCGCCAGTGGGTCAGCGCGAACGCGTGCTGGGGGCTTTGCAACGCTTGCGCAGCCTAGGGCAAGGCGCTGAGCTGGGGGCTCCTCTTGAACAAGCCATAGAAAGTGGTCGTGACTAATGCCCTTCGTGCTGGATAATTCTGTGGTCACCGGGTGGTATATACCCGATCAGGCCACGGCCTACACGCAGTCCATTGCCCAAAGGCTGGAGACTGACCGAGCTATCGTTCCTGCTTTGTGGCATCTTGAATTTGCCAACGTACTCAAGACCGCTTGCACGCGGGGAAAATTGTCACTGGAAAACGCCAGAGAGATTGTGGACACCATTGCCGCATTGCCTATAGAACTTGACTCTGGTTTAGCACCAAGCCCTCGGCAATTGCTCGAACTGGCCATGCGTTACAACCTCAGCAGCTACGATGCCGCCTACCTCGAGCTCGCCTTGCGCCATGGCATACCCATTGCCAGCCAAGATGCCAAATTAAAAGATGCATCTTTGCAAGCCGGAGTAGTGGTTTTGTGATGACTCCCCTCAAAAGCAAGGTACAAGGGGAAAGACA
>JBCKTZ010000064.1:0-5705 GCA_038925245.1 Gallionellaceae bacterium | reverse complement strand
CATGATCACTGCATCCGTTTCCGGATCGTCATTGAATAACTTCATCACCTCAAGATGCTTTAATCCATTGATCGGATCACCGCCAATACCCACACAGGAAGATTGGCCCAACCCCAACTCGGACAACTGCCACACCGCCTCATAAGTAAGCGTACCCGAACGCGACACCACACCGATGCGTCCCTTGCGGTGAATATGTCCCGGCATGATGCCGATCTTAATTTCATCCGGTGTAATCAGACCGGGACAGTTTGGTCCAAGCAAAATAGTCGACTTGCCCAGCATCTTGTAACGCGTGCGTATCATGTCGTGCACTGGTATGCCTTCGGTAATGCATATCACCAGCTCCAGCCCGGCCTCAACCGCTTCGTCTATCGCTGCCGCCGCATAGGCTGGCGGAACGTAAATCACCGATACCGTGGCACCGGTTTGCGCCTTGGCCTCGGCCACGCTGTTGTAAACCGGAATGCCTTCATAACTTTGGCCCGCTTTCCCAGGGGTAACACCTGCAACGAAACAATTTGCACCATTGGCATAATTTTTACTATGCAAGGTATGAAATTGTCCAACTTTTCCGGTCATGCCCTGCGTCATGACTCTTGTATTTTTATTGATCAGGATGGACATTAGTTTTTTCCCTTCGCTGCGGCAACCACTTTTAGCGCCGCATCAGCCATATCGCTTGCAGCAATAATCGCTAAACCTGACTCCGCCAGAATTTTCTTGCCCAGATCAACATTGGTGCCTTCCAGCCGCACAATCAGAGGTACCTTTAAGTGCACCTCGCGCGCTGCCGCAACCACCCCTTCGGCGATCACATCGCACTTCATGATCCCGCCGAATATATTCACCAGAATGGCGCTCAGCTTCGGATTTTTAAGCATCAGTTTGAATGCCTCGGTGACTTTCTCCTTGTTGGCACCGCCGCCCACATCAAGGAAATTCGCGGGAGAGCCTCCATACAGCTTGATAATATCCATGGTCGCCATCGCTAGGCCGGCACCATTCACCAGACATCCGATATTGCCGTCGAGCGAAATATAACTGAGGTCGAATTTAGATGCCTCCACCTCGGCAGGGTCTTCCTCATCCAAGTCGCGAAACGCAACGATTTCCGGATGCCGGTACAGCGCATTGCTATCGAAGTTTATTTTTGCATCCAGCGCAATCATGCGCTGATCTACAGTCAACACCAAAGGATTAATCTCTGCCAGCATTGCGTCCTTCTCCACAAAGGCGCGATACAGCCCCTGCAAACAAGTGCGCGCCTGGCTGACAGCCGCATCAGGAATGCCGATTTTTTTGGCGATTGCATCTGCCTCGGCATCCAGCAAACCCGTCATCGGGTCTATCCATACCTTGTGAATTTTTTCCGGCGTATGCGCGGCGACTTCCTCAATATCCATACCGCCCTCGCTGCTCGCCATCAGCACCACGCGTTGTTTGCTGCGGTCGATAACCATGCCAACATAATATTCTTTGGTGATCTGCGCCCCTTCCTCAATCAGCAAGCGTCGTACTTTTTGCCCCGCTGCACCGGTCTGGTGGGTGACCAGCTGCATTCCCAATATTTTCCCCGCAAATTCGCGCACCTCCTGCAATGAGCGCGCCACTTTCACCCCGCCTCCCTTGCCGCGTCCGCCTGCATGTATTTGTGCTTTAACTACCCAAACCGCTCCACCCAGCTTCTGCGCCGCGTGCTCTGCTTCCTCTACCGAAAAACAGGCAATACCTGCTGGAGTGGGAACTGCAAATTGTCGCAACACTTCTTTTGCCTGATATTCGTGAATTTTCATTTTTCACCTTTGAAAATTGGGGGATGAATCGCAATAAAATCAGACAACATCTTACCCAATATTTCTATATGGCGCGGAAAATTGTGCTGCAGAATATTTATACCACGGGGCACCAGGCCAAGGTTAACAGCAAGTCTATGCGCGCTACCATCGGCAAGGTTGACGTATGGAGCACAGACAAGACGCAAGACGAAGCACGCCGCGAAGGATGCGGCCAAAGCCAAACAGGAAACACAACAGCAATACGCATCGCCATTGAACAATCGTAGTTACAAACTGGTTACATGATAACAAATCAGATAGACGTAAAAAAGCCCCGTATCGCTACGAGGCTTATTCTATATGGTGCCGCTTATCGGATTCGAACTGATGACCTACCGCTTACAAGGCGGTTGCTCTACCAACTGAGCTAAAGCGGCGGTAAGACTTTAACGAAATGTTAGTGGATTTTAGCCACAGGAACATCACGTTTATATCTGTGGTGGGTCGTGCCAGATTCGAACTGGCGACCAACGGATTAAAAGTCCGCTGCTCTACCGGCTGAGCTAACGACCCACATCCCCAACAGGGAGCGCGCATTATACGGACTGGAGGGATTATGTCAACGCGAACTCACGCGAAGTTATATTCCGTATTTAAATTTGACTATAGTAACGAGTAGTATCTGGTATTTCAGCCTGCTCAAATCCATTACGACGAAGTCTGCACGAGTCGCACAACCCGCATGCGCGTCCTTCTTCGTCAGCCTGGTAGCATGACACAGTCAAGCTGAAGTCCACACCAAGCCGGATTCCTTGTTTAATAATCTCGCCCTTGCTCATGTGCAACAAGGGCGCATGCAGTTTCAGGGGATGCCCTTCAACAGCCGCTTTCGTTGCCAGATTCGCCATGCGCTCAAATGCTTCCACGTATTCCGGTCGGCAGTCCGGATAACCGGAATAATCCACCGCATTGACACCAAAGAAAATATCCTGCGCCTTTAATACCTCGGCCCAGGCCAGCGCGAGCGACAGCATGATGGTGTTGCGTGCAGGCACGTAGGTTAGGGGAATTCCGGCTGACTCGTGTTCGGGTACTGCAATACGGCTGTCGGTCAATGCCGAGCCTCCAAAGCCCGTCAAATCGATATGGATTACACGGTGCTCTACAGCCCCCAATACATTCGCCACACGCTTGGCTGCGACCAGCTCGGCATGATGGCGCTGGCCATAATCAACACTCAAGGCGTAGCAACTGAAACCGTGCTGTTGCGCCATCGCCAGCACGGTTGCGGAATCCAGTCCGCCTGATAATAAAACTACGGCATTTTTCATCTAAGGACTCGCTATTGAATATATTGGACAAACCCAGAAAAAGCAGTTCGATCCGCAGATCACGCAGATTAGATTGATTAACAAGCAAAAATACAATAAAACTGACTCACCAATAAGGTGACCTTGGCAATGCAGATAATTTTTTGTTTAATCGACGTTAATCTGTGTCATCTGCGGACAACTGCCCTTGTTAGGTTTAATGGTTTAGCGCCCCGCCACGTTTCCCCACAGAATTTTATGCAACTGCAACTGCATGCGCACCGGCAGTTGATCACGTAGTATCCAGTCTGCCAAATCGGTTGGCGACAACTGCTCCTGGGAAGGCGAAAACAATACTTCACACTTGTCGACCAGCTTCCTCTCCTGCAAAATCTTGCACGCCCAGATGTAGTCGTCCTCATTGCAAAGAACGAACTTGATTTCATCGTCAGCGTTCAAATACTCAAGATTTTGCCACAGGTTTTTTTCCACCTCACCCGAGGCTGGCGTCTTGATATCCAGCACCTTCATCACACGACTATCCACCCCGCTCACATCCAGCGCGCCACTGGTTTCGAGTGAAACCTGATAACCCGCATCACACAGCATGCGCATCAGCAGCAGACTGTTTTTTTGAGCCAACGGCTCGCCGCCGGTAACAGTCACGTAGCGCGTAGGGTAGCGAATGACCTCATCCATGATGGCCTGCAAAGTCATGCTCTGTCCGCCTGTAAACGCATAGGCGCTATCACAATAGTGGCAACGTAATGGACAACCAGTCAGGCGAATAAAGACGGTAGGCAAACCAACGCGACTGGTTTCACCCTGCAATGAGTAAAAAATTTCAGTAATGCGTAATGACGCGGCAAGTGCGGAGGATGACATAAGGATAGAAGCGTATTACTTGAGTAACGAGAGACGTTGCTTGGCTTTTTTTGCCGCTTTGCTGTCTGGATACTTTGTTATAAGCAGTTTGAGTGTTTTCTTTGCAGAGTCCTTATCCTTTAGCTCCTGCTGGCAGGCGGCGATGTGCAGCCAAGCATCGGGCACATGGGAACTGGTCTCGTATTTGCTGACGATCACTTGATAGCTGGCAATACTCTTTTTAAAATCATCCAGCGAAAAATATGCATCTCCCATTAGGTAATGCACATTTGGCACACGGCTTGAATCTGGATATTTCTTCAGAAACTCCTTTGCAGATTCGAGCACTTTTGGATAATTAGCAGCCTTATAAAATGCATAGACCACTTCATATGCACTACTTTCTACCGCTGCACTATCATCCACCACGCTCTTGTCTGCAGCTTTTTGAGTTGATACCGTTTGTGCTACTGCCTCAGCTGCCTCAAAGTGGCGCATGCGGGCATCCAGATCCACATAAAAATCTTTTTGACGATTTTTAGCATCCTGCAAATTGTGCACCAGCTCTTCATTCTGGCCGCGCAATTTGCGTAATTCTTGGTTCAATAACTCGATTTGCGCGAGCAAATCCAGCAATGAACCGGTTTGTTGCTTGTTTGTTGCTTCCAACTTGCTATTTGATTCTTCCAGCGTGCTACTTGCTTTTTCCAGCTGTGCAATCCGCACCTCAAGCTGCTGTATTTGTGCGCGTGCTTCATTATCGTCAAACAGCCCGGCCGTAGCCTGAGCTGAAGCCATGCACATTACAGCAAACAAACAGAAATGCAGCTTGCGCATTGATTACTTGTAAGTGATATCAGCGCGACGATTCTGCGACCATGCAGCTTCGTTGCGGCCTGATGCCCTGGGCTTTTCTTCGCCAAAACTGACAGTTGAAATTTGACCCGCCTTGGCACCGCTCACCACCAGAATTTTCTTCACGCTCTCAGCACGACGGTTACCCAATGCCAGGTTGTATTCACTGCTGCCGCGTTCATCAGCATTACCTTCAACAACCACGTTACGACCAGCGTTTGTAGCCAGATATTGGCCGTGAGCCTGCACCATAGGCTGATCTACCGATTTGACTACTGCCTTGTCAAATTCGAAGAACGCACTACGCTTGGACAGGATGCTGTTAGCATCATTCAATGCATCCGTAGCAACTGGTGCTGCAGCTTGAGCAGTTTTTGCAACGGGTGCTGGTGCTGCTGCAACAGGTGCTGCTGCTGGAGCAGTTGCTACCTGTGCAGGTTTATCAGTTGCGCAAGCAGCTAACAAACTGATCAACAACATACTTATAGATAGTTTTTTCATCTTTACTTCTCCTGGTCAAAAAATTATTACTTCAAAAAAGGTCCCCACATGGGCTCCCGAATATCCCCTTGCTGAGGAATCATCTTCTGTTTAACCCTGCCATCACTTGAAACTGTCGACAATATACCACGGCCTGATGATTCAGTAGCAAACAGAATCAGCTTGCCGTTGGGTGCAAAACTTGGCTTTTTTTCCCAGCCAACGTTCGTCAACACCTGTATCTGCCGGGTTTTAAAGTCCTGGGTAGCGATATAAAACTGACCACCAGTACTGTGCATAAATACAAAATTATTACCATCCGGGCTGTAGCGTGGAGAAAAATTATTATTACCTTCAAACGTCATCCGTTCAGCATGGCCGCCATCCACAGGCATACGATAAACTTGCACACTACCGC
>JBCKTZ010000063.1:0-5842 GCA_038925245.1 Gallionellaceae bacterium | reverse complement strand
GGTCGAAGATGGTTTCGAGTTTGGTGGATTTATCTACCACATGCACTGGGGTGGTGATTTTTCCGCAGTCGTGCAATAGGCCGGCAATTTTGAGTTCGTAGCGGTCTTTGTCCGTCATTTCAAAATCTTTGAGCGGGCCTTGCTTGGTACGGTTAACCGCATCGGCCAGCATCATGGTGAGGGTGGGGACTCGTTCGCAGTGCCCGCCTGTGTAGGGAGATTTGTCGTCGATTGCGGCGTTGATCAGGCTAATAAAAGACTCGAACAGGTCTGCCATTTGCTGGATCAGGCGGCGGTTCGTTAGCGCGATGGCCGCCTGCGAGGAAAGTGACTCCAGTAGGCTTTGCTCCTGGCTGGAGAAGGCTATGATTGCACCCGTAGCTCTATCCATTGAGTTGATCAGTTGCACCACACCGATGATTTCGTTTTCATGGTTGCGCATAGGCACGGCCAGAAATGAGGTCGAACGATAACCACTCCTCTTGTCAAAATCCTTGGTGCCGGTGAAGTCGAAACCTTCCGCCTTATAGGCATCCGGGATATTGATCGTGGTACCACTCAAAGCGGCATGTGCCACCACCGTGCTGTGGTTGGGATTGCCGTCCTTGTATAGTTGTATGGGCAATACGGAAGCTGGTATCGGCTGCCCCGAGGTGCCGCCAAAAGCCTTGCCCAGCGAATTGGTGCGCATGATTTCAAAGGTCAGCTCCTGCTTGTCTGGCTCAAGCAGATACAGGGTGCCTGCATCGGCATGGGTGATGCGCATTGCGGCTACCAGTATGGTTTCAAGCAGGCGGTTGATGTCGCGCTCGCTGGAGAGCGCAATGCCGATAGCATTCAGCTCTTCCAGACGAGTTAACAGGGCATTGTGTTGCGGCATGGTTGAATCTGTTTGGCTCATGTTTAGTTTCGTTGTCCTTTACCCGATGGGGCCGCGCAGGATGTCTAGTGTCGCGTCACGCATCAAATGACGAAAGTAGTTTGAATTTTCGTAGGGTGGACAAAAGCGCAGCGTTGCCCACGCGTTTACATTGCCATTAAAATAAAATATTCAATATAGTCAATAAGTTACGTTAAGCAGCCGCCTAAGTCCGGCAGGCTGCAAGTACCTTGGAACACATCAAATGACGGATAGAGTTGTTTGATCCTTGGTGGATGCGATGCTGCGCATCTTATCCACCCTACAAAAATTTATCCGCAGTTATAAATGTTACATGGGCACCTCTATTTTATACAGACAATGCGTACCTGGTGCATGTCGGTAATGCCGGACAAGACTTTTTCGATACCGTCTTGCTTTAGGGTGTGCATACCTTCTTCCAGCCCGGTTGCAAAAAGCTCTGCTACACGAGCATGTTCCTGAATTTGCTTTTTCAAGGAGTCTGTTCCTTCCAGTAACTCATGCAAACCCACACGACCACGGTAGCCTGTGTCTGAACAATCCGGACAGCCCACTTTTTCATACAGGGTGAACTGCCCCTTGTCATCGGCAAATAACTCTATCCACTCACCGTACAATTCCTTGAACGCCGCATTCGGGTCAAGCTTCCATTTTTGCGTATTGTTCAACTCATGCGCATATTCCGTTAACAGCGACTTGATTTCATCCTGTGAGGCAATATGTGGTTTCTTGCATTTTTTGCATAATCTCTTGGTCAAACGCTGTGCCAAGATGCCTAATATTGCATCGGCGAAATTGAAGGGGTCCATCCCCATATCCAGCAAACGCGTAATGGATTCCGGCGCGCTGTTGGTGTGCAGGGTGGCAAACACCAGGTGACCCGTAAGCGATGCTTCAATACCGATGGAGACCGTTTCCTTGTCGCGCATCTCACCCACCATAATCACATCAGGGTCGCAACGCAGAAAGGCCTTCATAATGGTAGCGAAATCCATGCCGGCTTTTTTGTTGATTTGTACCTGGCGCAGACCCTTCTGTGTAATTTCCACGGGGTCTTCTGCGGTCCAGATTTTTGTTTCTGGTTTGTTGATGTAGCCCAACACCGAGTGCAAGGTGGTGGTCTTACCAGAACCAGTTGGGCCGCACACAAAAAACAGGCCGTAGGGTTTGGTTATAAGCCGCTTGAGCGTAGCCAGATTGTGCAACGACAGGCCAAGCTCATCCAGTTTGATTGGTTCACCAGCAGCCAATATACGCATCACTATGTCTTCTACCCCGCCTTGGGATGGAATAGTAGCTACGCGAAGCTCAATATCCAGCGGGCCATATTTTTTGAACTTGATTTTTCCGTCCTGCGGTTTGCGCTTCTCGGAAATATCGAGATCGCACATGATCTTGATACGAGTGACCAGTGCATTCCGGTAGGTTGACGGAATCTCGATATACTTAAGCAGCGAACCATCCTTGCGCAGGCGTATCAGCACCTTGCCCTTGCCAGGTGCGGGTTCAACGTGGATATCTGAAGCACCCATCTTGTAAGCGTCTACAATAATCTTGTTAACCAGCTTGACCAGTTCGTTATCCGCCGCTGCGTTAACATCTTCCTGATTGTGATCGTGTTCTTCTTCGTCATCTCCCATGGAGCTAAGCAGGTCGTCCATCGTACCAGTGTCTGTTTCATAGCCCCCGGTCAGATCGCCTGATCTGCGCCCATCATAAAACATATCCAGCGTCGCTTTGAATTCACGTTGCGGACACACTTTATAAATCAAGCGGTGCTTAGGGAAAATATTGTTGACCACGCGCGAGGCGCGAATACGCTCGGGATCGGTAGTCAGTATGATCAAACCTTCTGGTGCATCATCAACCGGGATCCAGTGGCTGCTTTCCACATATTCACGGCGCAGATTTTTTAGCAGCTCCCCTGGCCTGATACGATCTGATTTGTACGGTTCGTAGGGAACGCCAAAAAACCTGGAAAGAGACTGGCCGAGATCAGCTATTTTCAGCTGAAACTCATCAATTAGCACATCCTCAATATTGACGCCCTTGCGTCGTGCAGTGCGGGTAGCCAGCTCAAACTCGGCTGCGGAAAGTTTAGCTTCCGACACTAGGCTGTCATATTTTGTCTTGACTGTGCTCACCTGCTGCTGGCGCTGGCGCAGTGCCACAGAAAGCGTTTTCGCCAGCTCGATCACCCCTTCTTCCACTATGGATAGGAAGGGAACGCCGTCCTTGTTATTGATGATCTGAATGACGCCAACCAATTCCGTGCTGTCCGCAGAAATAATGGGCGCGACCAGCATTTGTTTAGTACGGTAACCTGTGCGTTTATCCACATCCTGCAAGAATCTCAATTGCGCACTGTGCTGGGCCAGCTCACTTTCATCGTAAACATCCTTGAGATTGAGCAGTTCTTTATTGAATGCCACATAGCCTGCAATGCTTTGTTCGGCAATGGGTAACTTTAGGTCCTTGAATGAATTCAATCCGATCTTAACCTTGGACACCAGCGAGGATTTATCCTCTCCAATAATATAGATGGTCAAGCGATCGGCATTGAACAAAGTACAAATATCTTTACTGACATCCAGCATGATCTCATCGATATTGTTGGTGGCATGTATTTTGTTGGTAACATGATTGAGATTTTTGGTGAATTGCAGTTTTGCAGCCATCTCATCCGGGTTACTCCGGCGCTCCTCCGAGTGACCCCGGCGTTCCTCCGTATTGCTCATTGTGCTGCTCATCCACTACTCCTTAAACATTGGACCGAGTCCCTGACAGCAACAAGGGACTTGGAAAATATTGATATACCATTTGGAGCGGCTAAAGCCGCTCATACATTTTCTAGGTGTTTGTACAAGGTATATTTGTAATTCCCCGCTCCCTAAGCAGTCAAGTTTTAAAATAAAACTCCATTTTTACACCCGCCAATTCAATAATGTCGTGGTCATTCAGTTGACGCAGATGCTCGCCCAATGATTCGCCATTTACCTTGGGGAAAGTCGCCCCTTCGACATGGGTCAGAAAGTAGCCCTGCGGGCGACGCGCCAATACGGCTACTTGCACGCCTGGCTTACCCAGAGTAGTGAGATTTTTGACTAACTCAAGTTCCTTGCCGGCATTCGGTCCGCTCAGGATTTGCACCACAGCGGACGCCAGTGGGGAAGGCGTGCTCTGTGCCGCACCTGCCACAGTCTGAGCAGCTGCTTTGGCCAATGACCCGGACAAATGGCCTGTAGCATTGAACGTGCCTGTTGCATTAAGCGCATCTTCGAAAGTAACCACTATGGGAATGGCCTGGGTAGTTGCCAAGGCAGGCTTGGCGGCTACAGGTTTAACCGGAGCGCGCAATACCATGGTTCTTTCAAAATCTTCAGCAGTCGCTTGGGTTGGCTGATCGTTCAAATATTTTATTTTATATTTTCCGATCTCAATTACATCGTTGTTTTGCAAAAAATGTTTCGTGGTTGTTGCGCTGTTAACCATTATCCCGTTCGTGCTGTCCAGATCCTCAAGAAATGAATCGTTCTGAATCGTCACAATTGCCGCATGTTCGCCGCTTACCGCCAGGTTATCAATCACGATGTCATTGTGCGCCTTGCGCCCTACTGTCATACGTTCCTTGTTTAGCGCATATTCCTGTAGCACCACGCCATCCATGCTGAGTATTATTTTTGCAGCCATATCGTCATTCCCAGTAATTAATTCCTGAACCAAGATAAAATCTTTGCATACAGTCCGCGTGGAGCAGCGAAATCGCCCTTAACCTTCACCAATATTACCGACACGTTATCGCGTCCGCCATTGTCGTTCGCAGCCTGAATTAATTGGGTGGCCAGCAGCGGCAAATTTGCCTTCAGTGTCATCACTATATCGGCAATATCATCATCCTCAACCATATCATTCAGACCATCCGAGCAAAGCAAATAAATATCACCGCGCTTCACCTCGTGAACATGAATTTCTGCTTCAACTTCTGCATCTATTCCCACGGCGCGTGTAACCAGATTTCTATTCTTCGACACTCGTGCATCTGCTTTGCTTATCATGCCACTGTCAATTTGCTCTTGCAGCAAAGAATGATCGCGGGTGATGCTTTCAAAAACTTCGCCGCGCAATCGGTACATGCGGGAATCACCAATATGCGCAACCGCCACCCGGTTGTCATAGAACAGCGCTGATACAATCGTGGTGCCCATACCGGCATATTGAGGTTGGCTATGTGCCGCTTGAAAGATGGAGGAATTGGCTTTCTGCACATTGCTGCGCAACAACACCACTGCAACATCCTCGCCACTGACAGGGTCCTTGTCTTCAGGACGCGCATCTTCGAGATAATGTTTTATTTCCGATGACACAACGGAAACCGCAATGCCGCTTGCAACTTCGCCTGCATTATATCCGCCCATGCCATCTGTTAATACCGCAAGGCCGCAAGATGCCTCACAGGCAACACTATCCTCATTGTGTGCACGCACCATCCCCGGATGTGTTTGACATACCATTTCGAGCGCATCTTTTATTTCCATATCTATCCTTGGATACTTGCCGCACACTGGCGGATTGCGTCGGCCATTTCTGCACCGTTCTGATAGCGTTCCACCACATTTTTGGACTATGCTTTATTGATAATTTCCGCCACACAGGAAGGCAAATCCGGCCTGACAGTCAAGATATCTATATGCGGTTCACTAGCAATGCGGAACATCAATTGTGCCATCGAATCCCCATAGAATGTAAGCTTACCACACAGTAATTGCCTACATACTCACACCAAACGAGAACAAATCGTAGCTGCCATCGATTTTATTCCCTGCCAATTGCTCCGGTGACATATACGATGGCGACCCCAGCACCATGCCGGCCTTTAGGGGTGTCCTTTATTTGTTAAGAATATTTTTCATGAGCTTGCCCATTTCCGCAGGATTGCGCGTG
>JBCKTZ010000062.1:0-6049 GCA_038925245.1 Gallionellaceae bacterium | reverse complement strand
TGGTGTGGGGCATGGGTATAACTACTAATTTACCGTAGTCCAACAAAGACGTAAATTGAAGACCGCAATGGCAGAAAACATAAGTCTCATCCAATGTCGTGTCACCTATTAAATGCCGGATAGAGTTTTTTGAGCATTGGTAGGGTGGATAAGCGCAGCGCATGGTGGATGCGCTGCGCTTATCCACCCTACAAAATTTATCCGCAGTTATAAATGTTACATGGTACTTGCAGCCCGTCTGATCCGGGCATTGATATTAATGCAACATATTGATTATATTTGAGATTTTATCAATTTCATTAATTTTAATTGCTCTACAACTACCCATTGATTTCCGCAGTTGTCGAAATAGAGTGATATGAAACTTAAAACCAGATTTTCGTTATTGATGATCGTAATCTTCATCGGCTTTATGCTGATCACTTGGTTCTTGTCCGTGCAGTTGACGAACAAAGTGAATCAGCAGTGGGGCGCGAAATTTGCCGAGCGGCAGGTGATGTTCGATAAATCTCGCACCTTGGCGCCGCTGATCCGCGAGATCGCACTGGCCAGACAAATGGCGGCTGAACCGGCCATCATAGCCATGGCCTTGCGTGAACATGATCCTGAATTTCGGCGGCGCGGGATTGCGGTGATGGAGAAATACCGTTCCAACTTCCGCGATCATAGCTACTTCGCCGCATTCGCCCAGAGCGGCAATTACTATTTCAACGATGCCGCCAACCAGTATGCGGGCAAGCAATTGCGCTACGTGTTGTCGCCGACCGTAGCAAAAGACAAGTGGTTTTACGCCACGCTGACGGATGTCAAAGAGTATGAGGTCAGTCTCGATTTCAATGCGCATCTCAAAGTGACCAAGGCGTGGATCAACGTATTGATCCGCAGCGGCAACGAGACACTGGGGATCATCGGCACCGGGATCGACCTTAGCGATCTCATCAAAGAGACTGTCAACATCACCCAGCCCGGCGTGGCCAATCTGTTTATCGACCAGAACATGGCGATCCAGTTGCATAGCGATCCGAAATTGATCGACTACATGACCGTCGCTAAAGATGCCGAGCAGCGTATCAAAGTCGATGTGCTGTTGAAGAATCCCGCCGACATAGATCATCTGAGGCAGGTGATGCTTGAGTTGGAAAGATCGCCTGCCGACATTGCAACATTGTGGGTTACCTATGAGGGAAAAAGACACCTGCTGGGTGTGGCATATCTGCCGGAAATCGGCTGGTACGGTCTGACGCTGATGGACGAACACAACCTAAACTTTTTTGACGGTATGTTTATTGGTCCTCTATTGTTCGGCCTCATATTGCTGCTGGCGTTGCTGACAGTCGGCTGGGCGCTGCGCAGTTGGATACTCAACCCCATCGCTGCTTTACGGACATCGACCGATAAAATTGGCCATGGCGATTTTGAGATTGAGCCGGCGATTCAGGGAGCCGGCGAGATCGCGCATCTGTCGCAAGCATTCACACGCATGGCGGAGGTCGTACGCAACAGTAATCTGGAGTTGGAAGAAAAAGTACGCGAGCGCACCACTACGCTGATCGAGGAGATCACCGAGCGCAAGAAGTCGGAAGAATCGCTGGGGGAATCCCGCTCCCTCCTTCGTGCCACGCTGGAAGCGACGGCTGACGGGATTCTGGTTGTTGACGCTACAGGCAGGATCAGCGGAAGCAACGAGCGCTTCATAACCATGTGGGGTCTGCCGACCGACATTCTTGTACAGGGAAACGACAAACGTGCGATCCAGTTCGTTCTGGATCAACTGAAGAACCCTGAAGGTTTTCTCGCCAAAGTGATTGACCTCTACAGCCATCCGGAAGATAACAGTTTTGACCTGCTTGAATTCAAGGACGGAAAATTCTTCGAGCGTCATTCGCTTCCTCAACGAATTGATGGGAAGCCGGTTGGACGCGTCTGGAGTTTTAGCGACATCACCGAGCGCAAGCGGGCGCAAGACGAAATCCTGCGCCTCAATGCCAGCCTCGAAGAGCAGGTGCAGCAGCGCACCGAGGAGCTACAAGAAACCTACAACCAGCTGTTGCAATCCGAGAAAATGGCCTCCATCGGCCAGCTGGCGGCTGGCGTGGCGCACGAGATAAACAACCCGATCGGCTTTGTCTACTCCAACCTGAGTACCCTGGGAAAATACGTGCAGAACCTGTCCAGCATGGTGGGCGCCTACGAACAGGCGGAAGGAGCGATTGCCGACGGTGAAATACGCGCGCAGCTGGCAGCCGCCAGAAAAAAATTGGACATCACCTTCATCAAAGAAGACATGCGCTCACTGATGAAGGACTCGAAAGCAGGCATCACCCGCGTCAAAAATATCGTGCAGAACCTGACAGACTTCTCCCATATGGATGCGAGCGATGAATGGCACTACGCCGACCTGCACGCCGGCCTCAACAGCACCCTCAACATCGTCAACTACGCAATCAAACACAAGACCAAAGTCATCAAGCAATACGGTACCCTCCCGCAAGTGGAATGCCTGCCCTCGCAGCTCAACCAGGTGTTCATGAACCTGCTGATCAACGCCGTCCATGCAACAGAAGAACGTGGCACCATCACCCTGCGCAGCGGCACGGAGGGTGATGAAGTTTGGGTTGAAATAACAGACATCGGTAAAGGCATCGCGCCGGAACACCTGCAAAAAATCTTCGATCCCTTCTTTACCACCAAGCCGATAGGCAAAGGAACGGGGTTGGGCTTGTCGATATCCTATGGCATCATCCAGAAGCATCATGGCCGCATTGAAGTGAGCAGCGAAGTGGGTAATGGTACGACCTTCAGAATATGGTTACCGGTGAAGCATTGGTAGCTCGCCCTACAGGGCGACATGTCGGGCTGAAGCCCGACAAGGCATCTCGTGCCAGTGTGTAAGTGGCACGCGCTCCATGATGAGAGAGTTGGTGTTGTCGATGGTGAAAGTGTCAATAAGTAAAGCTATGTCATAGTTAACTGTTGACATCAACAGAAATTAACAAAATATCGTTTAAAATCAAATGCTTACGAAAAATGGCAAAGTGCTTGAATTTCAATCAATTCAATCACTTGTGGATTACCAACAATTAATTGTGACATAGCCATAAGTAATGTTGATTTTTAGATGGGCTAAATGTGCGTCACACGCACCATGGTGCGCACGGCGCACAATACAATACCCCGCTGCTTGCGGCGGGTGCTTTATTTTTATACGCAGCAGCAATCTTATTGTCTTTATAAGTCAATAAGTTGCGAGTTAAGTCCGACAGGCTGCTAGTAACTCATAAAACGACGTATGGCGCTGTTTGGGATAAAACCAATACATACCAATGCGACATATCATACGTGACACGACACTAGCGTAGGGTCGAAATCGCGATAGTGCGCACCGATCACGTCCATCGCTTGCACCCGGATCGCGTCAGACAGTCGCCGGTTTGAAGACTGGCCGCGTTTCTTGCTGAGCAGTCCAGGCAAGCCTTCGGCACGGTAGCGACGCACAATGCGCCTGATTTGACGCGAACTCACCGTCAACCGTTTCCCAGCCTCTTTCTGATCAATTTTGCCTGCCTCAAGTAGCTTCATAACCTGCGCCCGCTTCCCTTCTTTTTGACTCATCATCAGGCCCATTCAAAAATGCCCGCCTCTGTGGTTTTAACAGGCGCTGAGTTTACTCAACGTAATCTCAAGGGGACATTTCTATTTGGGGCGTGTGTCAAGGAGCGTGGCGTAGGTATAACTACGGATTCACAGTAGTCCGATAATGACTATAATTTGAAGATCGCAATGGCAGGAAACATATTGCCATACAGCAACTATTACGTTATATCATGAACTTATGCCACGAGCCGCCAATCGATGAGCCACATTTTTTTGACACCATCTGCACGCAAATCCTCGGCCTACGCATGAGATATTACATGTCAATTTTTCTTGCAATAGCCATTCCCCTGGATGCCAATGCGCAAACCGCGCCCGATGGGGCTATGTTGCGCCAGCAAATTGAACAGAACTTACCCCCCTTGACCCCCCCAAGTGCAGCGCCGGTTGAAAAGGCCGCGTTGCCGCCTGCCATGACCCCGATATCGGAAAGCGTTACCGTGCGCGAGTTTCGTCTTGTGGGCAACACCCTATTGACCAGTACCGACTTGCAAGCCGTTTTGTCCGACTGGCTCAACCGCCCAGTGGGATTTAGCCAGCTGCAAGATGCCACCGCAGCGGTGGCAAAGATGTACCGCGCTGCGGGCTGGATTGTGCGGGTTTACCTGCCGCGCCAGGAAATTACCGATGGCGTGGTCACTATTCAGATCGTAGAGGCACGCTTTGGCAAAGTGCTGATCGAGGCGGGGGAGCTTAAGCGGGTTCGTACGCAGGAGCTTCAGAAGTGGGTGCAGGCCCAACAAATCCATGGCCAGCCCCTCAATGCCCATGCACTGGATCGCAGTCTGCTGATTTTGTCGGATTTGCCCGGCATGAAGGTAGCCGGCAGCATCAAAGAAGGCGCGCAGCAGGGCGAGTCGGACGTGGTGTTAAAGGTAGCCGAGTCAGCGCTGCTGACGGGGGACGCTGCAATAGACAACACCGGTTCGCGCTCGACGGGGCGGGAGCGCATTTCCGTCAACCTCAATCTGGGCAGTCCCATGGGCATCGGTGATCAGGGTGCAGCCAATTTGTCCAAGACCGAAGGCAGCGAATACCTGCGCTTGGCGTATTCGGCCCCACTGGGTTATGCGGGTTGGCGTATGGGAGGCAATGTGTCGCAAATGTACTATCGCGTGGTCGCTGCGAACATAACGGGTGAGTCGTTCGCATGGGGGCTGGATGTGCGTTATCCGGTCTATCGGGCCAAAACGTCCAATGTGTACTTCAATGCAACGCTAGATCGCAAAACCTTTGACAGCCTCTCGGATGCCCCGCCCACGCGCGAGCGCATGGACACCATCGCAGTGGGATTGAGCGGCAACCGCACCGACGACTTTGCGGGTGGCGGCAGCAATAACGCCAGCCTGACTTTGAGCACTGGCTATGTGGATTTGGACGGATCAACGACCCAGGCCGACGATGCCATTACGACACGTACAGCCGGTCACTACACCAAGTTGCGTTGGGCTCTCAGCCGCGTGCAAACGCTTAACGAGCAGCTTTCCTTATTCACCAATATCACCGGCCAACGCGCACAGAAGAACCTGTACTCTGGTGAAAAATTCTTCCTGGGGGGCGCCAGCGGCGTGCGCGCTTACCCGGCCAGCGAGGTGGGTGGATCCGAGGGAAACATGGTCAACCTAGAGCTGCGCTGGCGGGCGCTGCAACAGATCACCCTGACCGGGTTCTATGACTGGGGCAATGTGCGGGTCAATCGCAACAACGATTTCGAGGGGCGCGCCACCACCAACCGGATGAGCTTGGCGGGCGCGGGGCTGTCTGTGGGCTGGCAAGGCAAGAGTGGCGTCAGCACAAAGCTGGTGTGGGCACGCCGTCTGGGTGACAACCCCAATCCGACCCTGACGGGCATGGACCAGGACGGAACCTTGGTGCGTGACCGCTTGTGGCTCAGCGCAAGCTCCCCGTTTTAAGGTAAGCCATTGCCATGAACCCATATTTTCCATTAGCCCCGTCATTCCCGCGCAGGCGGGAATCCAGTCTAATCAAGCATCTGGATCCCCGCCTTCGCGGGGACGACAGCATTTTTAGAAGCGCCCTAATGGCCAATCGCCGGATTTAAGATGAACCGTATCTTTCGACTGTTATGGAGTGACGCCACCCAAGGCTGGGTCGCTGTGTCCGAGGCGACCAAGTCGCGCGGAAAGCGGTCGTCGGGGGTGTCGCGCTTGGTGGCAGGCCTCGCAGTGGGCGTGTGCGTGGTCGGTCAAGCGCTTGCAGCCCCGCCTGCGCCTGACGCGCTACCCACCGGTGGACAAATCGCGGCAGGCCAGGCAACCATCACCCAGAATGCCGCCAGCATGAACATCAACCAGTCCACCCAGCGCGCGGTCATCGACTGGCAAACCTTTAACGTAGGCAGTCAGGCGCAGGTTAATTTCATCCAGCCTTCCAG
>JBCKTZ010000061.1:0-6208 GCA_038925245.1 Gallionellaceae bacterium | reverse complement strand
CTGATGTTTCGTCGCAATGAACAATGCCGGATCAACCATTGCCCCATTCAAAATAACACTCCAGTGCAGATGTGGCCCAGTAGCTCGGCCTGATTGCCCCGAAAGAGCGATTTGCTGACCCTTGTTCACCGTATCGCCGGTTTGTACATCGCTCTGCTCAAGGTGGCAGTACATGGTAATCAGCCCATTGCCATGGTCGACAAAAATCGTTTTGCCATTGAAGAAATAGTCATCCACCGCTAGCACCTTGCCCTGTGCGCTTGCCTTGATGGGTGTGCCACGTGCAACCGCCACATCCAGCCCAGCATGGGGTGAGCGTGGCTGGCCGTTAAAGATTCGACGCAGGCCGAAGTTACCTGACAGTCTTCCTTCGGCAGGAATCATGAACTCCAGATCGGTATGTTTTTCATCACGCCAGTGGAGCTTTAACTCTTTGATGTTGGCTATTTCGCGCACAGCGCGAGCTTCATTTTCGGCCGAGAGTTCTACTTTGCTGGTGTCTGTAAGGGTGATGTGCTGCTCGGGATATTTCTTGTCCTTGACCTTGAAAGATTGCGTTTTAATTTTACCCGCCATTTTAATGTTCAGTTTATGCAAACCTGGTTCGATGCTCAGCGGCAGGCCGACCACGGCGACCCATTTTTTGTCATGGTAGATCACGAGAACAGCTTGCTCGTTAAACCATGCTTGTGGCTTGTTGGAAAGCGTTAATGCCTTACCGATAGTCAAAATGGCAACACCGCCCGGCACACTGGAAGCTTGCGGCAGTGCTGCATGGGCGAGCATCGGCAATCCCAGTATGAGCAGTGCTAGGCAGGCGTGTGTTGTGTATCTGGCGATAGTGGTCAGTGAGTGCATAATATGAAGTGAGAAATGATTTGTAAGTTTATCCATTTTTAGATTTTTTTAGCTTTAACAGGAAGCTTTACCGGTGTCTTGGAGGTCAATATTCGGCGTATCAAGGCGACACGGTCGACATTTTCCTTCGACAGCTTTAATACCTGATAGATCTTTTCTTCCTGCTCAATGCGGCGGGCAGTTTGTTCTTCCACCGTAAGATATTCATCCAGCTTGCTAGGGAGATTTTTCCCGGTTTTGGTTATTTCAGCCATTTCATGCCAATCCCTGTAACCATAGAGCTTCGCAGCCCATTCCTGGGAGGTTGAAAGCTTAGTCGCAGGGAATAAAGCGCTAAGATGTTGTGCGACCTGTTTTGGTCGGGTCAAACCTGTTAAGTAAAAACGCATGTAACAATCTCCTGGTTAAGTCGGCGTGCTCACATTGGAATAAAGCAACTCTTTGCGAATTGTACAGGGATCAAAGTGTAGCTTCGTTTTGTCTTTAGCTTTTAATGATTCATCTTGTTATCATGGCAACCCTTCAAGTTAGGAGTTACGCAATGCGAATTTCATATCGAAGCCCCGCCGTAGTTGTTCTGCTTCTGTGCGGACTGCTGAGTTCGCCGGTGTGGGCGGGTGAGGTAAGCGTTGCAGTGGCATCGAATTTCGCCGCGACTATGGAGCGCCTCGCTCCATTGTTCCAAAAGGAAAGCGGGCACACGGTGAAGGTGACCCTTGGCGCCAGCGCTAAGCTGTATGCGCAGATCAAGGGAGGTGCGCCGTTCGGTGTCTTCCTTTCTGCAGACGAAGAGCTGCCCAAACGCTTGTTGCAAGATGGCTTGGCAGTCAGTGGTTCGCGCTTCGTCTATGCCACGGGGCGGCTGGTGTTGTGGAGCGCGCAGCCCGATCTGGTGGACGAAAAAGGTGCGGTACTCAACAAGGGAAATTTCAACAAATTGGCCATCGCCAATCCCATCTATTCTCCCTACGGTGTGGCAGCGAAAGAAACATTGGGAAAATTGACGATGTGGAATGCAATGCAGGGAAAGTTGAAAAAGGGAGACAGCGTCACCCAGGCTTACCAACTGGCTGCAACTGAGAATGCCGATCTGGCTTTCATCGCGCTAGCGCAGGTTATGAGTGACGGTAAGGTGGCTGCGGGTTCCTGGTGGTTGGTGCCGCCCGAACTGCATAACCCTATACGGCAGAGCGCGGTGCAATTGACCGGCGCAAAAGATCAGGCAGCAGCGCTGGCCTTTCTTGATTTTATGAAGAGCGAAAAAGCGAGAGCGGTGATGCGCGGGTTTGGCTACGAGTTGCCGCGAGATTAAGATAAAAGGTGCGGCCGCAAGCAGCGGGATATTGTGTAGGGTGCGCCGTGCGCACCCTACCAAAACACGCCAGAAGGGGCGGGGAGAGCGAAGCGAGGGGCCTGAAGCCGTAGAGATTAAAATCAAAAAACCAGTCCCTTTGAGTCGCTAACTTTATAGTTGTTTAAATTGCTTGGCTAACTTAAGGCTCTGACCTTGATAGTTTGAGTTGAGATCTTGCCCATATAGAAGGTCAGGTCGTGCAGCCATACGCTCGTAGCGTAGCCAACCAACTGTCTGTCCATGCTCGAGCAAGAATGGTACCTCGTGTGAGCGTACTTCCAGAACGCCCCTGCTGCTTCCCGCTTTATTTATCTGGGCATTCCAACCGAAGCCAGGGTCAAAAAAACCGGCATAATGAACTCTGAATTCACCAGCGCGGGTGTCATAGGGTAGCATTTCAGCTGCATATTCTGGCGGCACCGCGATCGCCTCTTTCGTCATGAGAATATAGAATTCATCAGGGTCTAGTATCAGCGAAGATGCTTTATGAAAACGGATGGGTTCCCAGAAATCCAGCGGGTCATAATCTCGTTTTTCCAGGTCTACACGTCTGACATGTTTCTTCGCGCGATACCCGATGATATTACCCTCCTTGCCGGAGCCTACTAAATCCACGGTGAAAGGTAGCATCCCAGACTTGATCGATTTCGCGTTTTTCTCATGGTCATTGGAATCAACAATCTGGCCTTCATCGAGTAGTCTTTTCCATTCTGATGCTGGGATTGCTTTCGCTTCCTCTCCTCGCAGGCGACGAAATCTAAGCTGGTTCAAACGGGTGCCAGTTTTTACCACTACACTGAAACTACGCGGGGCGACTTCTATAAATAGCTCACCCTTATAACCCTCGCTTACCTGATCAAAACTGGTAGCGTAATCGGCAATTAAGCGCGTCAAAATATCCAACCTGCCAGTTGAACTCTTGGGGTTAGCGAACGCGGCTACGTCACTTTTTAAATTAATGGATTCCAGCAGAGGTATAACATATACGCGACCCTTTTCAAGAACAGCGCCTTTACTAAGATCGATTTTGAAATCAGCAAACTGTTCATCGAGCTGTTTCAACTTCTCAAGTACTTTCATTCCCTTGCCAGGAAGAAAACTCGTATCTACGGGGTAAGCATAATCGCCAAGGCGCAGGTCTATGCTGGCGGGCTGGACTTGGTCATGATCAAGTGGCATCAGCATCGTGCTGATTTCACCGCTGTTCAGCATTTCGTTAATCTTTTGGCTCGGAAGAATTCCGGTATAGCCACTCACGCGCGCTGAAGCTACCAAACCAAGTTTGGCCTTTGAGCTGTTTTTAATTATTACTTCATTCATCAGATTTACTCTTTTTTTACCTTGTCTTGATATTGTCGCATCAACAATGTCTGGTTGCATTCTGTGTCGGGCTAGGAATCCAAATTTGCGAGCATCTGCTACGCAGATAGCCTGCTTGCAGGTTCTTGCAACTTTCAGCTTGGGCGAGCTTTGAATTTCTAGAGGTGCCCTTAAAAATGTTAGTATTCGCCATTGTACTATATTGAAATTTGTCGAGAGCGCGCGGATTAAAACGGGGAGTGTCATGGCAGGTCATAGCAAGTGGGCAAATATTCAGCATCACAAGGGCAAGCAGGATGCCAAGCGCGGCAAGATATTTACGCGGTTAATCAAGGAGATTACCGTGGCAGCGCGTCTGGGCGATAGCGACCCGGCAGGTAATCCGCGTTTGCGTGTGGCGGTGGAGAAAGCCTATGCGCACAATATGCCCAAGGACAACGTTGAACGCGCGATCAAGCGCGGCAGCGGCGAGCTGGAGGGGGTGAATTACACCGAGATACGCTATGAAGGTTATGGCATCAACGGCGCGGCGGTGATTGTGGATTGCATGACAGACAACAAAACACGCACCGTAGCGGATGTGCGCCATGCCTTTACTAAGTACGGCGGCAATCTGGGTACCGATGGTTCGGTGTCGTTTTTGTTCAAGCATTGCGGGCAGATGTTTTTTGCGCCCGGCACCAATGAAGATGCGCTGATGGAAGTGGCGCTGGATGCTGGTGCGGAAGATGTGCTGAGTCACGACGATGGTAGCTTTGAAGTGATTACTGGGCCGCATGATTTTGTGGATGTGAAGCAGCGCCTGGAAGCGGCGGGGTTTAAACCTGAAATGGCGGAGGTGGTGATGAAACCGACGACAGAGGTGAGTTTTAGCGGAGATGATGCGGTGAAGATGCAAAAGTTGCTGGATGCAATGGAAGATGTGGATGATGTGCAGGAAGTTTTTACCAATGCGGTGATTGAAAGCTAATTTGAAATACGTTAGTGGAATGATGGTGCTGCAATGAATAAGGCGGTGCCAATCCGCATCCTCGGTATCGATCCTGGCCTGCGCATCACCGGCTTTGGTGTAATCGAGAAGGTCGGCCAGAAACTGCATTACATCGCCAGCGGCTGTATTAAAACGCCAACAGGCGATTTGCCGCCGCGCTTGAAAGTCATACTTGAATCTCTGTCTGAAGTAATCGCGACTTACCAGCCGCAGGAGGTGGCGGTGGAGAAAGTGTTTGTTAACGTGAATCCACAAAGCACTTTGTTGTTAGGACAGGCGCGCGGTGCCGCGATTTGCGCAGCAGTGCTGGCGAATTTGAGCGTGGGGGAATACACCGCGCTGCAGGTGAAGCAGTCAGTAGTGGGTAATGGCCATGCAGACAAGGCGCAGGTGCAGGACATGGTGCAGCGCCTGTTAGGACTCGATGGAAAACCAGGAGCGGATGCGGCAGATGCCTTGGCCTGTGCCATTTGCCATGCGCATGGCAGCACCGGTCTGGGCAAGTTGTCTACAGGCGGTTATCGGGTAAAAAATGGCAGGTTAATGTGAGGAAGCAACAACAATGATTGGTCGCTTGACGGGTGTTCTGCTAGAAAAAAATCCGCCGCAAATTCTGCTGGACGTGCAGGGCGTGGGCTATGAGGTGGATGTGCCGATGAGCACATTTTACAATCTGCCCGGCTTGAATGAACGGGTGATGTTGCACACCTATATGGTGGTGCGCGAAGATGCACAATTGCTGTATGGCTTTGGCACGGATGATGAGCGTGCGGCATTTCGACAATTGTTGAAAATCAGCGGCGTGGGACCTAAGCTCGCGCTGTCCGTATTGTCTGGCTTGAGCCTGGCTGATCTAGCCAGTGCAGTGGTGAACAAGGAAGTCGGGCGCTTGACCAAGATACCCGGTGTGGGCAAAAAAACTGCCGAACGACTGTTACTGGAACTGCAAGGCAAGTTTACCGCGTTACCTTCTCGTATTGGCCAAACGGGGGTTACTTCGCATAGCGCGGACATTGTGCATGCCTTGCTGGCCTTGGGCTATAACGAAAAAGAAGCAGAGTGGGCAGGCAAACAATTACCTGCTGAGGTGGGGGTGTCTGACGGCATACGTCAGGCGTTAAAGTACTTATCTAAATCATGATTCAACACGACGACTTAACTTCATCCCGCGTGATTTCACCCGCAGTCACTTCGCCCATAGAGGAGGTGCTGGAGCGTGCGCTGCGCCCCAAGATGCTGGACGAATATGTGGGCCAGGAGAAAATTCGCGACCAGCTGGGCATCTTTATCGAGGCGGCCAAAAGGCGTAAAGAGCCGCTCGATCACGTGCTGCTGTTTGGCCCGCCAGGGCTCGGCAAAACCACGCTGGCGCACATTATCGCGCGCGAGATGGGTGTCAATATGCGCCACACCTCTGGCCCGGTGCTGGAGCGAGCCGGTGATCTAGCTGCGTTGCTGACCAACCTTGAACCCAATGATGTGCTGTTTATCGATGAGATACACAGGCTGTCGCCGGTGGTGGAAGAAATACTTTACCCAGCGCTGGAAGATTATCAAATCGACATCATGATAGGCGAGGGGCCATCAGCGCGTTCAGTCAAGCTAGACCTGCCCCCTTTCACGCTGATCGGTGCGACTACCCGTGCGGGCATGTTGACCAATCCCTTGCGCGATCGTTTCGGTAT
>JBCKTZ010000060.1:0-2500 GCA_038925245.1 Gallionellaceae bacterium | reverse complement strand
AAACACGAAAGTGGACGTATAGAGTGTGACGCCTGCCCGGTGCTGGAAGGTTAAGTGATGGGGTGCAAGCTCTTGATCGAAGCCCCAGTAAACGGCGGCCGTAACTATAACGGTCCTAAGGTAGCGAAATTCCTTGTCGGGTAAGTTCCGACCTGCACGAATGGCGTAACGATGGCCACACTGTCTCCACCCGAGACTCAGCGAAGTTGAAATGTTTGTGAAGATGCAATCTACCCGAGGCTAGACGGAAAGACCCCATGCACCTTTACTGTAGCTTTGCATTGGACTTTGAATATATCTGTGTAGGATAGGTGGGAGGCTTTGAAGCTGGGTCGCTAGATCCAGTGGAGCCAACCTTGAAATACCACCCTGATGTCTTTGAGGTTCTAACCTAGGTCCGTAATCCGGATCGGGGACATTGCATGGTAGGCAGTTTGACTGGGGCGGTCTCCTCCCAAAGTGTAACGGAGGAGTACGAAGGTATCCTAGGTACGGTCGGACATCGTACTGATAGTGCAATGGCAAAAGGATGCTTAACTGCGAGACTGACAAGTCGAGCAGGTGCGAAAGCAGGTCATAGTGATCCGGTGGTTCTGTATGGAAGGGCCATCGCTCAACGGATAAAAGGTACGCTGGGGATAACAGGCTGATTCCTCCCAAGAGTTCATATCGACGGGGGAGTTTGGCACCTCGATGTCGGCTCATCACATCCTGGGGCTGTAGCCGGTCCCAAGGGTATGGCTGTTCGCCATTTAAAGTGGTACGTGAGCTGGGTTTAAAACGTCGTGAGACAGTTTGGTCCCTATCTGCCTTGGGCGCTGGAATTTTGAAGGGACCTGCTCCTAGTACGAGAGGACCGGAGTGGACAGATCTCTGGTGTACCGGTTGTCACGCCAGTGGCATCGCCGGGTAGCTATATCTGGAAGAGATAACCGCTGAAAGCATCTAAGCGGGAAACTCGCCTTGAGATGAGAATTCCCTGGGGGTTTAACCCCCCTAAAGGGTCGTTGAAGACCACAACGTTGATAGGTCAGGTGTGGAAGTCCAGTAATGGATTAAGCTAACTGATACTAATTGCCCGTGAGGCTTGATCCTATAACATTAAGGATTACAAGTGCGTAATATTGTTAAACGTTAACAATACAATCAAGAACACTTTACTTCTTCCAAATTCGTCGGGCAGTATCCGGGTATCAGGCTGAATCCTGAATCCCGAATCCTGATTCCTGACAACAGTTATGTCTGACGACAATAGCAAGTTGGCCCCACTCCTTCCCATCTCGAACAGGACAGTGAAACGACTCCGCGCCGATGATAGTGTGCATACGTATGTGAAAGTAGGTCATCGTCAGACTCCTTATAAAACAATAAAGCCCCTCCGGTAACGGTGGGGCTTTATTGTTTTATGGGTTTGCATTGTGCCCTACTGAAACGTATAGTTGCTGTGCATGCTGCAGGGCTGTCGTGGCTATATCGTGACTAATACTGAGGGGGCGAGCGTGTGGTGTGTTTGGCGTATGTCAGGATGCACCATGTCGATTCGGTTCGCGTGCAGCCCAATGGTAAACTCGAGCAGATGAGGCCGTCGCCTTGATCGGCAAGTTGTATGGCATCGATCGGGAGCACAAAGAATACAGTGACCGTGAACGCTGGCAGGCGCGCCAGCAGAACAGTCTGACAGTATTGGAAGAGCTGGAGTGCGGTGATTTCAAAAATGCTGCCGTGGGTGACGCCAAAAGTGCGCTCGGCATAGCGCAGACATATATGCCCGACTATCGGGACATGCTGAAACAAACGCTGCGAATATGCGATTCGCCCGCGGGTGTTACCGCCAGCGCCGTGACACACTCGCTGCTGCAAACCTTCAAAGCTATGGCTGGCTCCTTATAGCTGGTCGCGCCGCGTCTTGTGTGAGCTGCAAGCAGTGAAAAACCGTGGAATAAATGGAGGCGCTGTTACCGTGGAACTTGCATACCATGGATTTAATCCACGGAATGTTATCTTGAAGGTAGGGTTGGGGCGGATTTGAGCTGCGTCCTGTCATTAAAATAAATTCTGTAAATTAATGTATATAATTAAGAGTATAGCAATTCTTGCCGCTTATCAATCCACACTGCTATAAATACAAACAAACAATTACCTTGCTATAGTTGATCAATAGGAGTAAAAAGCCGGCAGGTATTTGAATCAAAGTTTTTTGCAGTACTGGTTTTCCATGTGCAATCTTCGTTTCAAATAGTTTCGCGGGGGTTTTCCCCGTATTTTTTAAAAGGAAGTAAAAACATGGCAACAGGTACAGTTAAATGGTTCAACGATGCAAAAGGATTCGGTTTTGTGACTCCTGATGATGGCAGCGAAGATTTGTTCGCACACTTTTCTGCAATCAATATGAGCGGCTTCAAGTCGTTGCAAGAAGGTCAAAAAGTCAGCTTTGAAGTGACACAAGGCCAAAAAGGCAAGCAAGCTTCAAATATTCAGGCTGCCTAATCGGTTCCTGAGT
>JBCKTZ010000059.1:0-7291 GCA_038925245.1 Gallionellaceae bacterium | reverse complement strand
TGGAAAACCAGAACCAGTAACCGCCAACGCTCAGCATAATTGCACCGACATGCCAGAGTTGCGGCAGGATTTCCGGTGTAGGTGTCGCTTTCGTTGGATAGCCAAAAATCATAATGGCGGTAGTGGCAACAAAGATAATGAAACCATACATGATCAGCAGATGGGAAAGCCTGCGTCTTGTATTTTTGAATTCGCCAGAAGTTAATACTTCATTCAACACGACTGCAACTGCAATCGAAGCTTGCTCTCCGGCGCCCACAGTACGCTTTGCACTTTTCTTCGCTTTTTTCGCATTTTCGAAAAAGTACTGGGCGCTTTTCTTGTGCCTCATGTCAAGCAGTGTTCCGCCTATCACCAGCAGGACCATCAAAATGATGTATCCCTGCATGACGTCGGGTGAGATTATTGCCGAAAGCTCGGCGAATGGATTGTTCATTAGCATTAGATTTTCCTCATGGATATAGCTGCTATCAGCCAAAAGATTATAACTTAAACGGTTAGTCTTGGTACATTAAAAGATTCATTGTGACAACCGAATAAGCACGGATTCAACTACAAAAAATTTAAGCTGAGTCTGCAGTTTAGTGCAAGCCCGACCATTTCAAAAAACTACTTATCTATAGTAGCGTAATATTCCTTCAAGATTTTCAACACTTCAGGACGACTGAACTCCACTGGCACTTCCTCGCCCTTGGAAAGCGCATTGCGCAACTGAGTACCTGAAACCTGCAAGCGATCTGCATCGTCGTGCGGACAGGTTTTGGCAGAAGCCATGCCGCCGCACGTGTAGCACCAGAAGGAGATGTCAATTTTGAGCGCTTCAGTTTCCAGCGCACCCTTAGGCACCTTGTCAAAAATGTGATGCGCATCAAATGGGCCGTAGTAGCTTCCCACACCGGCGTGGTCACGGCCTACGATCTGGTGTGAGCAACCATAGTTTTGACGGAACACCGCATGCAACAACGCTTCACGCGGACCTGCATAACGCATGTCCAGCGGGTAGCCCGCCTGCACCACGGTCTTTTTGACAAAATATTTTTCAATCAGTGTGCCAATCGCTTTGGCACGAACTTCGGCAGGAATATCGCCTGGCTTCAAGTTACCCAACAGGGAGTGAATCAACACGCCATCGCACACTTCAATGGCAATTTTTGCCAGATATTCGTGTGAGCGGTGCATCGGGTTACGTGTCTGGAAGCAAGCGATTTTGGACCAACCCATTTTGGTGAAAATTTCACGTGTCTCGGCTGGCGTCTTGAACAACTCCGGATATTTCTCTGGGAATCCGCCCTGCGACAACACCTTAATAGAACCGGCGAGGTTGACATCGCCTTGCTCCATCACCATCTTGACGCCAGGATGCTTGGGGTCTGTGGTGGTGAAAACCATGGCGCATTCATGCGCCTTGTCGATGACGTATTTTTCGGTAATCATCATGGTCGCAAGGATCTCACCGTTTTCAGGATCGGTGAGCGCAACTTCCTGACCTGTCTTGAGGGTATCGGCAGTCGCCTTGTCTACAGACAGGGTAATAGGAATTGGCCAGAACAATCCATTTGCGGTTTTCATGCCATCACACACACCCGACCAGTCGGCATGCGTCATAAATCCATTCAGCGGTGTAAAGCCACCAATACCAAACATGATTATGTCGCCCTTTTCGCGCGAACTAACCTGGATTTGTGTTAATTTTTTGGAACGATCCTGCTCTGCTTTAAGGGCATCCCCCTCTAACAACAACGCATTTAGACCACCACCACCATGCGGATTCACCAATGCCATATAATACTCCTCTAATATTAACGCCTTATTATATATAGTTTTTTTGTCACTTTCCCTGAGCGGGAAGGATAGTAGTGCATTCAGTTCAGGCCTACGATAACCCTTAAGTGTTTGTGGCGATCACCCATATGGGTTATAAGGAATTTAATTTGTTCAGTAAAATCATATTAGCCTCTATTTTAAGCATGGACGTTGATTTATGCTAAAACTTTCGGCCTATCTGGCTTCCTCCTATACAGATCTCGTTAGCAATTCAACGGCCTGCTGGCTGAGCGCTGGCTCTTCTTTGCCGAAGCGAATCATCCGCAGCATTTGTATTACCAGAAGATTGCCTGAGGTTTTTTGAGTCGTTTATGCAGTTACATTGAATAAAAAGTCAGAAATATTTTTCACACACATATTGTTTTTTTGCAACATGTATCTGCCTCCGCACCACGCGCTCTTTCTAATCCAGGCACACACTCCGACTTCTTGTTAACAGTTGATTTTGCTAGCTGCCTGCCTGGATTAAGTTGTAACTCATTGATTTTCATGGCAATGAATATTTTGCCGTAAAAAATTTATATCATTAAAATCAATTAGTTACGTCAATAAAAGGTCCGAGCCCGACAGCCTGTTAGCTAAGTATCCACATAACCATAATGGGCTATAACCTCCCACTCGTAATAGTTGTTGACGTATGTTAGCCGATGCTTCTTAATGGGCGGCCCCATCCAGAACTGGTTTGGACATGCTGTTTATTATTTACATTTAATTTACTGGAGATTTGATAATGAGTTTCGATAAAGAACTTGATACACGTGGTATGAACTGCCCTCTCCCTATCCTGAAGACAAAAAAAGCCCTGGCCGACATGACCACCGGTCAAGTACTAAAAGTGATTTCTACCGATGCCGGTTCAGTTAAAGACATGCAGGCATTTGCCAATCAAACCGGCAATGCATTGATATCCACAGCCGAAGAAAAGGGCGAATATATTTTTATGATGCAAAAGAAGTAATTTCCTCTTTTTACATTCGCCACTTTTTTCATTTACTAGCAAAATCCAACCTCAAAGGACAACATCATGCAAAAGAAAATGGGCATTATTGCAACCAAGGGCACACTGGATATGGCCTACCCGCCACTGATCCTCGCATCAACTGCTGCGGCTCTGGGTTGGGACGTGCAAGTTTTTTGCACCTTCTATGGCTTGGTATTGTTGCGCAAAGATATGGACAGTATCAGCATTAGCCCGCTAGCCAATCCTGCAATGCCTATGCCTATACCTATGCCGGTATTCGTGCAGATGTTGCCAGGCATGGAAGCCATGGCAACCATGATGATGAAGCAAAAAATGAAGAGCAAGGGTGTTGCATCTTTAGCAGAGTTGCGTGAAATGTGCATTGAGGCCGATGTCAAATTCGTCGCCTGCCAGATGACTGTCGACCTGTTCGAATTCGACAAGAAAGATTTCATCGATGGAATTGATTATGTTGGCGCTGCGTCCTTTATGGAGTTTGCCGGCGAAGCAGATGTTTGCTTGTTTATTTAATAAACTGAATATCACGCAAACTGCTTGATAAAAAACCCGCAGCAATGCGGATTTTTTTCGCCCGCGTTTCGCGCTAATCAACTCTTCAAATTCAAACATGCAGCTTCGAAACTTAGTCATAGTTGCTATATAATATTACATGTAATCGATATGTTACATAATAACAATTAAATATATAAAAGTGGCGCATCGTGATAAAAAAATGTCTGTGCTTAGTGCTTTTGTTGCATGTAATTTTGGTCATTCCGGCCCACGCCGCCTCGTCTACGCCTGCGCCGGAAATGCTGCTGGCCAATGTTTATAAAGCTGGGATTGATGTCAGCCAATACTTGGTCAGTGAAAAGTTGGACGGCGTGCGCGCGCAGTGGGATGGCCACAAACTACTTTTTCGTAGTGGTGGTATCGTTCCTGCGCCGTCATGGTTTACTGCAAATTTTCCGCCGGTACCGTTGGATGGTGAGTTATGGATCGCCCGTGATCAATTCGACATGGTTTCAGGTACGGTGCGCAAAATAATTCCAGTAGATGCCGATTGGAAACGGGTCCATTACATGATTTTTGAGTTGCCCGGAGCGGCAGGGAATTTCACTGAGCGCAGCCAGCAAATAAATAAACTGGTGCTTCAATCAGCCGCTCCTTGGTTACAGGCTGTAGCGCAAACACGCGGCGTTGATCACAACTCTTTGATGCGACGACTCGACGACGTGATGAAGTTGGGTGGTGAAGGACTGATGCTGCATCTTGCCGACGCACCCTATCTGAGTGGGCGTCACGACGTGCTGCTGAAGTTGAAACACTGGCTGGATTCCGAAGCGGTGCTTATCGGCTACATGCCTGGGAAAGGAAAATACCGCGGCATGACTGGCGCACTGATTATGCAAATGCCTAATGGCAAACGTTTCCGCATTGGCATCGGCCTGTCCGATACATTACGCCGCCAACCGCCCTCCATCGGCACACGCATCACCTATCGCTACCAACAACTGACCAAAGCAGGCTTACCCAGATTCCCGCATTATCTACGCATCAGGGAAGAGCTCTAGTACCATGTAACATGTATAACTGCGGATAGATTTTGTAGGGTGGATAAGCGCAGCGCATCCACCAACTTAAAACCAAGCTATGAGCGATTACCGGCGGGGAAATGGAATGAGGTTTTGTGGTATTCATGGTGGATGCGCTGCGCTTATCCACCAATGTTCCAACAACTTTGTCCGTCATTTTGATGTGTTACATGGTACTAGACACTCTGCACACTTTAGTGAACCGCGGAATCATGTGTACATCAGTTAAATCCGGCAAACTCAAATTTAAGCATTGAGCGCAAGAGGAATGATCATATCCATGCTGTTATAATCCCAGCATGACCAATTACTCAGGCGCTGTTGAAATATGAAAGCACTCATCTGCGGCTCCATGGCTTATGACACCATCATGGTGTTTCACGACCAATTCAAAAAGCATATTCTGCCCGAGCAGATTCACATTCTGAACGTTGCTTTTCTGGTGCCGGAAATGCGCCGTGAATATGGCGGTTGTGCGGGCAACATCGCATACAACCTGCAATTGCTCGGTGGCAATCCGCTACTGATGGCGACGATCGGCGATGATTTCGCACCCTATGCAGCACGTCTGGAAAAGATGGGTATCTCACAGCAACATCTGCGTCACATACCTGATAGCTTCACCGGACAGGCTTTCATCACCACCGATCTGGACGATAACCAGATTACTGCATTTCACCCCGGCGCAATGAGCATGTCCCATCTTAACCATGTCTCCGATGCGAAGGATGTCAGCATTGGCATCGTTTCACCAGATGGACGTGACGGCATGATCCAGCACGCGGAAGAATTTGTTGCCGCAAACATCCCTTTTGTATTTGATCCGGGCCAGGGCATGCCAATGTTTGGCAAAGAGGATTTACTACGCTTCATCCAGCAGGCTGATTACATAACCGTGAACGATTACGAAGCGAAACTGCTGCAGGACAAGACCAGCTTGACCCTAGAGCAAATCGCAAAATCGGTACGCGCCCTAGTCGTTACGCTGGGAGCTGATGGCTCACTCATTTATACAGACGGGAAGCAGATTGCGATACCTACGCCCAAGCCGGTAGCCGTGGTAGATCCTACCGGCTGCGGTGATGCCTATCGTTCTGGCCTACTGTACGGCATTCAGCAGGGCTGGGACTGGGACACGACCGGACGCCTCGCATCAATGATGGGCTCGCTTAAGATTGCCAGCCGCGGCGGCCAGAACCACAGACCGATGCGTCAAGAATTGATGGATTTGTATCATAAAAATTTCGGCAAACGCATTAGCTTGTAATCTCCACCAATAAGTATTGCTATCATCATTTGAATCTGTCGCCCAAAGAAGATCTTCGCGAGTACTGGCTTTCCTCACTCACCTGTCATGCATAGGTGGATGTGTTTTCTGCTAAAGTGCGCACTATGAAAATGACAAATTACCAACTTTATTTTCGTCTGTTAGGCTACGTTAAACCTTATTGGCGAATATTCGCACTTGCTATCCTTGCTACCGCAATAACTGCAGCGACTGAGCCACTTTTACCCATCTTGCTAAAACCCATGCTGGACGGCACCTTTGTTAACAGAGATGAAAATATCATCCGTCTGGTTCCCATATTTATCCTGTTGATTTTTCTGGTACGTGGCATAGGATCGTTTGTCAGTGCTTATGCCATAGGTTGGGTAGGCGACAAGGTAGTAATGGACTTGAGAAATGAAATGTTTCGCAAGTTGATGACATTGCATACCAGTTTTTATGACGATAATGCAACCGGGCAATTGATTTCCAAATTTACTTTCGATGTAACGCGGGTAACTCAAGCGGCCACCAACGTAATAACGGTGACTATCCGCGATACTATTATCATAGTTGGTTTGATGGGCTGGCTGCTTTACCTGAATTGGAAGCTCACCATGATCACACTGGTGATGCTGCCGATTATTGCCATTATCATTCGCGTCATCGGTATCCGTATGCGAACTTCCGGTCGGGATTCGCAGCGCGCAATGGGAGACATTACCCAAGTGATCGAAGAAAGCATTAACGCGCATAAGGTGGTTAAATTATTTGGTGGGCAGCAATATGAAAGCAACCGATTCATGGACAGTGCTAATTGGGTACGTCGTTATTCCATGAAACAAACAGCTGCCAACGCAGCCAACGTTCCTATCGTGCAAATGGTGGCTGCATTTGCATTGGCGTTTCTATTTTATCTCGCCATAGAACAATCGCGTACCGACGGAAAAACGGTAGGAGAATTCCTTTCCTTTATCGTGGCCATGATGATGTTGACAGCGCCCTTGAAACGAATAACGAGCATCAGCATACATTTACAGAATGGATTGGCGGCGGCTGAAAGTGTTTTCGCACTGCTGGACACTCCCAGTGAGACAGATACCGGCAAGATAGAAATAGCGCGCGCAAACGGCAATATTACTTTCGAGCATGTGAACTTTAGCTACCTGCAAGATCCCAGCGCCTCGGAAGCACGGCTGGCTTTACGCGATATTTGCCTGAATATCCCCGCAGGGCAGTCTGTTGCGCTAGTGGGCGCCTCTGGTAGCGGTAAAACAACCATTGCAAATATGGTGCCGCGTTTTTATTCCGCAAGCAGCGGCCGCATTACTCTAGACGGCCATGATCTGGCCGACCTTACACTTGCCAGCCTGCGTGCCAATATTGCGTTGGTGAGCCAGGAGGTGCTACTGTTTAACGACACCGTAGCCGCCAATATTGCCTATGGTCAGATGCGCGAAGTGCCGGAAGCCGAAATCATCGCAGCCGCGACAGCCGCGCACGCGATGGAATTTATCAATGATATGCCGCTAGGCTTGAACACCTTGGTGGGTGAAAAGGGTGTGCGCTTGTCCGGAGGGCAGCGCCAGCGTATTGCCATTGCGCGCGCCATACTCAAAAATGCGCCTATCCTGATACTGGATG
>JBCKTZ010000058.1:0-7357 GCA_038925245.1 Gallionellaceae bacterium | reverse complement strand
GCGCAGCTACATCGCATCCAGTTTGAATGGAAGGATTCAGACAACGAAACCAACCTGCCATAAAATATTCAATATAATCAATGACTTGAGAATTAAACTCCAAGAGTAAAAACTACCAATCTTTGCTTGCATTTCTTCGCATGCAAGGTACTTGAAATATCTTGCGATCCTCCAACCGGATAGCCGTTAATGCCCCGCCCCACAAACAACCGGTATCGAGCGCAATCACCTTCGGCTCAACCACCAACCCCAAAGCCGACCAATGACCAAAGATTATGGTTTTGTCGGCATTGGCGCGGTCCGGCACTTTATACCAGGGCATAAAACCGTCAGGCACGTCTGCCAGCTCTCCCTTGAACTTGAATTGCATCACGCCCTGTGCTGAACAAATACGCATGCGGCTAAACACATTGGTAATCACACGCAAGCGGTCATACCCCAGAAGCTCCTCATCCCAATGATCGGGAAGGTTGCCATACATCTTCTTCAAGAGCTTTACATACTCATTGCCACGTAATGCCTGTTCAACTTCACGCGCCAATTCTTGTGCTTTTAAAATTGACCATTGCGGCATTAATCCGGCGTGTAACAGCACATGATCACCCTGTACATGGATCAACCGTTGATGACGCAGCCAATCCAACAACTCATCACGATCCGGTGCATTCAGGATCTCATCCAGCGTGTCACTGTGATGTTTTTCCGCAACCCCTTCTGCCACGGCCAGCAAATGCAGATCGTGATTGCCCAACACGGTGACAACTGCATCGCCCAAAGACTTTATCTTTCGCAGCATAGACAAAGAATCAGGACCACGGTTGACCAAGTCACCGACCAACCACAACTGATCGTGCGCATCGTTGAATTTGATTTGATGTAGCAATTGCTCAAATTCTGCCAAGCAGCCTTGTAAGTCACCTATTGCATAGATTGCCATTTCTTGAAATATCCAGGAATAATATATTTGAGTAAACTACTTTTGCCGCTAAAATGCCGACTTAAGGTTAAATTTCGAGGAATCATGAAAGCAGTCATTCTAGCAGGTGGTTTGGGCACACGAATCAGCGAAGAAACCTCAGTCCGTCCAAAACCCATGATAGAAATTGGAGGCAAACCCATTTTATGGCACATCATGAAAATGTATTCGGCTCATGGCGTCAATGAATTCATTATTTGCCTTGGCTATAAAGGCTATCTGATTAAAGAGTACTTTGCCAACTATTTTCTTCACACCTCCGATGTCACGTTCGACATGCAAAATAACAAAATGGACGTGCATCAAAACAGCGCTGAGCCTTGGAAAGTCACCCTGGTAGATACGGGTGACGAATCTCTGACTGGCGGGCGACTCAAGCGGGTACGCAAATTCCTGGGGGAAGAAGATTTCTGTTTTACCTATGGCGACGGTGTAAGCGATATTGATATTACCGCATCAATCAAATTCCATAAAGCTCAAAATACCCTTGCGACGTTAACGGCTGTTCAGCCTCCCGGCCGTTTTGGCGCACTTGACATGGAAAGCCACAAAGTAAAAGGTTTCCAGGAAAAACCGCAAGGCGATGGTGGTTGGATTAATGGCGGCTTCTTCATTTTATCACCCAAGGTGATAGATGAAATCGAGGGAGACCACACCACTTGGGAGCGTGAGCCAATGGAACGTCTGGCCAAGGCCGGGCAACTCTCGGCGTACACACACAATGGTTTCTGGCAACCGATGGATACGCTACGCGATAAAAATCATCTGGAAGAGCTATGGCAATCCGGCAAAGCGCCATGGAAAATATGGCCGTGAATTCCACTTTCTGGTCAGGCAAGAAAGTTTTTGTCACCGGGCACACCGGCTTCAAGGGCAGCTGGTTGTGCCTGTGGCTACAACAGCTGGGCGCAGAAGTAACCGGTTACGCACTGCAACCGCCAACCAATCCTAGCCTGTTTGAAGTTGCCCAGGTTGCACGTGGCATGAAGTCCATTATTGGCGACATTCGGGATGGCGAAACTTTAGCCAACGCGATGCACGCCGCTGAGCCAGATGTTGTTATACATATGGCAGCCCAACCCTTGGTGCGCTATTCCTACAGCGAGCCGGTAGAAACCTACTCTACCAATGTCATGGGCACAGTGCATTTGCTTGAGGCCGTGCGCAAGACACCGAGCGTGCGTGCCGTGGTTAACGTCACCAGCGACAAATGCTACGAAAACAAGGAATGGGTATGGGGCTATCGTGAGAACGAAGCTATGGGCGGCTATGACCCCTACAGCAGCAGCAAGGGGTGTGCCGAATTAGTGGCATCAGCCTATCGCAACTCATTCTTCAATCCGGTGAAATACAGTGAGCACCGCGTTGCACTCGCCAATGCCAGGGCGGGCAATGTCATCGGAGGCGGCGACTGGGCGGATGATCGATTGATCCCCGATATTCTGAATGCGATCAGCGAAGAACGTCCGGTCGTCATCCGCAACCCGCACGCCATACGTCCATGGCAACATGTGCTGGAGCCACTAAGCGGCTATTTGCAGCTGGCACAAAGGCTTTATGAAGAGGGCACGGCCTATGCCGAAGGTTGGAATTTCGGTCCCAACGACGAAGATGCCAAGCCGGTACAATGGATAGTCGAGCAGCTCACACAGCAATGGGGCGAGGGCGCTAGCTGGCAGCTGGATCAGGCGGATCATCCGCATGAAGCGCACTATCTCAAGCTGGATTGTTCCAAAGCCAAGATGCGTCTCGAATGGCACCCGCGCTGGGATTTGGCTAAAACGTTAGAAATGATTGTTATCTGGCAACGCGCTTATTTGGCGCAACAGGATATGCGCAAAATATCATTGGAACAGATTAAAAAATTTACGAATTGAAAGAGAATATGAGCACGAACAGCAAAGAACAGCTACGCGTACAAATCGCCGACCTAGTTAAGCAATATGCGGATCTAGCTTATGCACCCACCACTTTCGAGGCGGGCCAAAGCGTTGTACCACCATCAGGAAAAGTACTCGGCGCTAAAGAATTGCAAAACATGGTTGAAGCCTCTCTTGATGGCTGGCTCACCACTGGACGATTTAATGACGCATTCGAAAAGCGTCTGTCAGAGTTTTTGGGCGTCAAGCATGTGTTGACCACCAACTCGGGTTCGTCAGCAAACCTGCTGGCATTCTCTGCGCTTACCTCGCACAAGCTGGGAGATCGCGCCATCAAGCCCGGTGACGAAGTTATTTCCGTTGCTGCTGGCTTTCCCACTACAGTTAACCCGATTTTGCAATTTGGCGCCGTACCTGTTTTTGTCGACGTACATATCCCGACCTACAACATCGACCCAGCTAAAATCGAAGCAGCTATCAGCCCCAAAACCAAAGCTATCATGTTGGCGCACACCTTGGGCAACCCCTACGATCTCGATGTCATCACGGCACTCGCGAAAAAACATAATCTATGGCTAATCGAAGACTGCTGCGATGCGCTCGGTTCCACCTACCAATCCATCAACGATAAACCATCAACCATCCCCCGCCTCGTAGGCACCTTCGGCGACATAAGCACACTCAGCTTCTATCCCGCACACCACATTACCATGGGCGAAGGTGGCGCGGTGTTCACCAATAACGATGAACTTAAATCGATTATCGAGTCATTCCGCGACTGGGGCAGAGATTGCTATTGCGGCCCAGGCAAAGACAACACCTGCGGCAAACGTTTCTGCCAAAAGTTGGGTAACCTGCCAGAAGGATATGATCACAAGTACACTTATTCACACCTTGGCTACAACCTGAAGATCTCTGATATGCAGGCCGCGTGCGCTTTGGCACAGATGGATAGGCTGGAAGATTTTACCGCCGCGCGCAAACACAACTTTGCTTACCTGAAAGCCGGACTGAAGAGCTGCGAAGAGTTCTTGTTGCTACCGGAAGCCACGCCGAATAGTGATCCATCCTGGTTCGGCTTCCCCATCACCATCAAGCCGAATGCGGGGACCAAGCGAGTTGATCTGCTGCAATATCTCGATGAAAACAAGATCGGCACGCGCCTGTTATTTGCAGGCAACCTGACGCGCCAACCCTACATGATAGGGCGGAATTTCCGTATCTCCGGCGAGCTGACCAATACCAACATCGTTATGAACGACACCTTCTGGATAGGCGTATATCCGGGTTTGAATAAAGATATGCTGGACTTCGTCATCGCCAAAATTGAAGCATTTTTTGGTGTGAATTTCTGATGCCTTACTAAACCATGCGAGTTACAACTGATCAAATAACTATATTTAAAAACCTCGCCTGCCGATATTTCGGCGAGGATGCACAGCTATGGCTATTTGGCTCTCGCACCGACGACAGCAAAAAAGGTGGGGACTATGATTTTTTTATTGAAACATCCATGAATAATGCGGATCAGATCATTGTTAGCAGAAGCTATCTAATCGCCGAACTTCAAAATACGGAACCATTCGAGGATGAGAAAATAGATATCATTGTCAAGCGCAGATCCTCGGCATTTGACATGCCGATTTATCACATTGCAAAGCATGAAGGGATGCGGATATGAAGCAGGAACAATCGATGCGGGTTTATATGGCAGAGTGTACTTTGCATGCCGCAGTGCTTGATGAAGCACTGAACGATACAAGGAAATGGATACCCATATCGGTTGAAACGCATTTAGATAAAGAGTTGCTGAGGATTTTGGATCAAATCGCATACCGATTTACCAAGCTGCAAGATTCGATGGGCGAGAAGATTTTGCCCCTGATTATGGAACTGGCTCAGGAGCCTGTTTCTTCGAGTGCAACTTTCGCTGAGAAGCTGAACAGACTTGAGCGCATGGGAGCAATACCGTCGGCTGATGAATGGAAGAAACTCCGCATTGCTCGCAATGCTGTTGCACACGAATATCCGGATGATCCTGAATTGCGGGCGAGTGCGATAAACCATTTTCTCGCTGGCGCAAAACAACTGAGCTCTCTGTATCAATTCGTGATGCAATATATCGCCGCTCATTTCCCGGAGTTGACCGCAATGAAAGACCGGGCGGTCTGTCGGGAATAAATGTACGAATCAACATAACATACTGATTATATTTAATATTTTTCTGTGACGGCAATTTTAATTTATCGATAAATCAATGAGTTGTTAGTCAATCCCGACACCCCGTAGAGGTTCTTGTCCTATGCGAAGCAGAGCGTAGTGTAGGAGATTGCTAGACGAAAACAAAGATTAATGACTAACACCGCAATATTATGAATAACGCCTTCTGGATCGGCGTATATCCGAGTTTGAGTAACGATATACTGGATTTCATCATCGCCCCAATCGATGCGTTATTGGGCGTGAGTTTCTAAAGGACGTTTGTTATGACTACACAGACCAAAACATTTGACCCTAAGTTGCTCCGAAAATCGGTGCTTGAAATGGCCTATGCCGGCTCCACTGTTCACATCGGCTGCGCGTTCTCTATCATTGAATTGCTTGCCGTTTTGTACCGTAATCACCTGCGCTATCCTGGAAACAATCCACTTGCCGATGACCGTGATTATTTTGTTCTCAGCAAGGGGCATGGCGTGATGGCTCAATATGCTTGCATGCGTGAACTGGGTTGGCTGAACGATGAGGCATTCACTCGTTATTTTTCAGATGGTAGTGAACTGAAAGGTTTGTCCGATTCACGGATTGATGGGTTGGAGGCAACCACTGGTTCTTTGGGCCACGGCTTTTCGGTTGCTGTTGGTTTGGCGATGGGCGCAAAGCTACGGGCTACCGATCAGAAAGTCTACGCCTTGGTGGGGGATGGCGAAATCAACGAAGGGGCCATCTGGGAGGGCGCTCTTTTCGCGGCACACCATGACCTAAAAAATTTCATGGTGATCGTTGACGAAAATGGCTACCAAGCAATGGGACGAACACAGGAAGTACTCAAACTTGGTTCGATACAATCCAAGTTTGAAAGTTTTGGCTTCGAAGCGATAACCCTCGATGGGCACGATGAAAAAGCGATTGATAGCGCAATCAAACAGCTATGGGAGAGCGACTCTAGCTCGCCGAAAGCAATCATCGCCAAGACCGTTAAAGGCAAAGGCGTTCCATTTATGGAAAACAACAATATGTGGCACTACACGCGGCTTGAGCCAGAAACCTACGAGCTAGCCTTAACCGCTGTTGCTGGAGGCTCGCAATGAGAGCCGCCTTTTCTGATGCACTTGTCCGCCTCGCAAAAGCCGACCCCAACGTTCTGCTCCTTACTGGCGACCATGGCTACGCCTTGTTTGATGATTTTCGCAAGGAATGCCCTGCCCAATATATCAATGCAGGCATCGCAGAGCAGAATATGGTAGGGATGGCATCTGGTCTGGCACGGGCTGGCTTCAGACCCTTTGTTTACGGCTTAAGTGCATTCATCCCAGTACGAGTTCTTGAGCAGATAAAACTGGATGTGGCTCATGACAATTTACCTGTCATTTTCATCGGTGATGGCGCCGGTTTTGTCTATAGCCATCTCGGCACTAGCCACCAATCCACCGAAGACATTGCTTGTACAAGAGCAATTCCTGGCTTATCGGTTTACTCTCCGGCGGATCGTTTTGAAGTTACCGCCTGCATGGAGTCAGCCTATCAATCAAAGTCGCCAGTTTATTTACGCATGGGGAAATCAGACCGTGGCGACGTGCATGCTAGCGTCCCGCAAGTCAAAATTGGAGATTTATTATCGGTCAAATCTGGCACATCAGTTGATATCTCCTTCATTGCTACAGGCTCACTAGTGCGCATGGCAATGGACATCGCAGCGGCATCCTATCCTGATGCTGCCGTTTGGAGCGCTCCCTTTATCAAACCCATTAATATCGGACAGGTAACTACTATCTGCCAGCAAAGCAGAGTTGTTGTTGTCCTTGAAGAGCACTCCGTTTTGGGTGGCCTTGGTTCTGTCATTACAGAAATAGCATCTGAATTTGCGCCAGTGAGGATATTGAGAGTGGGTGTTCGTGACCGTTTCTCGCATTACTGCGGCACCTATGAGTACTTGCTTAAAGAGCACGGTTTAGACCGCGTAGCAATAGAGCAACGCATTCGTGAGTATCTCGTTACGACTAAGCCATGCATATAGCCATTCTTGGTGCCACTAGCCAGATAGCAAAAGATTTGGTGCTGTCTTTCTCCAAGAGAAACAATCATGATTTGGTACTTTTCGCGAGACGTCCAGTGGTCGTGACCGAATGGTTGACGTTGGTGGGTCTGCCTGATAGATATCCTGTTGCTGATTTCGAGTCCTTCAATGCAGATAAAAACTTTGACGCAATTATTAATTTCGTAGGCTCTGGAAATCCGGCGCAGACGGTTGCGATGGGCGCATCAATATTTGATGTAACGTCTA
>JBCKTZ010000057.1:0-7509 GCA_038925245.1 Gallionellaceae bacterium | reverse complement strand
TATATAGGTGAAGCAGAATGCATTAAGGACAGGGTGAAAAGCCATTTAGAGAAGGACTTCTGGAACCAGATAATATTTTTCATAAGTAAGGATGAGAATTTAACAAAAGCTCATATTCGTTATCTTGAAGGTCAGCTAATAGATCTTGCGAAAAAATCTGGCAGAGCAGTTGTTAAAAATAGTCAGGGTAGTGGTTCGAGATTGCCAGAGTCAGATAGAGAAGACATGGAGGTTTTCCTAGACAAACTCAAGCAGTTGCTACCAACCTTAGGCGTTGAAGTTCTAGTACCTGCCATTTCAAATATTGAAACGGGTATAGAAAATGAATTGCTTGCATGTGAAATAAAAGGCCTGAAAGCGACTGGATATTTAACTCCAAATGGTATTGTGGTTTTAAAGGGTTCTCAAGCTGTTCTGACTCCGCGTGAGTCATCTGCAAAATATCCTTGGTCAACGTCATTACGGGATCGTTTAAAAGAGGAAGGTAGCTTAACGGTAAATGGAGATCATCTACTGTTTACTAAAGATGTAGAGTTTTCAAGTCCCAGTGCTGCGGCAGCAGTAGTTCATGGCGGGCAGGCCAATGGCTTGATAGCGTGGAAGAATAAGGTAGGTAAAAATTTAAAGGAGTTAGAAGCAGCATAAATCATGAGGGTCAGGCCTTACATTTGACAAGATGCCGCGTTTTACGCGGCATCTTGTTTTTGATTTTAGGTTTTTGAATTTTGCCTTACCCACCCCTCATCCGCCACCGAGTAGCGCAGGCTGGTCAGGGGGGGGGGCGGCGAGGACTGTTTGAGCACGCAGTGCGAGTTCCGCAGCCGCCTGACCAGACGAGCAACGCAGGGAACCTCGAAGAGGTGGCGGATTGGGGTTCGCCTTCTTTTGGTTACTTATCTTGGCGAAGCAAGAAAAGTGACTAGCCGCCGGGCTACCCCCGGCAACTGTAAATTACCTCTGCAGGATGCGTTGTTTCAACAGAAAGAATGTTAGATCGTGTAATTTTAAGTGATTGATTATATTGAATATTTTAAATCAAAACGGAAGTTTCAAATCCGGATTAACCTTCAACAGCACCCGTCTAAAATCATTCTGTATCCGCTTCAACGCCAATTCATCATCCGCCTCAAACCGCAACACAATTACCGGTGTCGTATTCGAAGCCCGCATCAAGCCAAACCCATCTGCATACTCCACACGCAAACCATCAATCGTGATGATCTCTTTTTCATCAGTGAATTTTGCTTCCTTACCAAGGCGAGCAATCAACGCATGGTTCTCGCCCTCTGTTAATTTGATATGCAACTCAGGCGTGCTCACTGCATCCGGCAAGTTATTCAACGTCGCGCTAGCATCAGCGAACCTGCTGAGTATTTCCAGCAGCCTTGCACCTGAATAAAGTCCATCATCAAACCCATACCAGCGTTCCTTGAAGAATACATGCCCACTCATCTCACCGGCCAGCAACGCGCCTGTCTCTTTCATCTTGGCTTTAACTAATGAGTGGCCGGTTTTCCATAGCGTGGGTTTTCCTCCATGCTCGCGTATCCATGAGAAAAGATTGCGCGTGGATTTCACGTCAAAAATAATTTCCGCGCCGGGGTTGCGGCTCAGTACATCGGCGGCAAACAGCATCAGCTGGCGATCCGGGTAAATAATTTTGCCTTCCTTGGTCACGACGCCTAAACGGTCACCGTCACCATCAAAAGCCAAGCCTAGTTCTGAATCATTGCCGGAAAGCGCTTTGATCAGGTCTTGCAGGTTGTGCGGATCGGAGGGGTCGGGATGGTGGTTGGGGAAGTTGCCGTCTACTTCGCAAAACAGTTCCGTCACTTCGCAGCCCAACTGGCGATATAGATTGGCTGCAAAATCGCCGGCCACACCGTTGCCGCAGTCCACGGTAATTTTCATAGTACGGGCCAGCTTGATGTGCGACACAATCTTGGCAATATAGTCGGCGTTGATGTCGCGCTGCGAATAAGTGCCTGAGCCGTGAGTGAGATTGTTTTGCTCGATGCGTGTGCGCAGCGACTGGATGGTGTCGCCGGACAAAGTTTCGCCCGCCAGCACCATCTTCAGTCCGTTGTAGTCGGGTGGGTTGTGGCTGCCGGTGATCATCACCGCGCAGTTGGTGTTGAGTTGGAACGCGGCGAAATAAACCATTGGGGTGGCGACACGGCCTACGTCGATGACATTGATGCCGCTCTTCTGGATGCCGCGCGCGAGCGCTGCAGAAAACTCCACGCCGGAGAGACGGCCATCGCGGCCAATGGCAATCGCGTGCTGGCCGCGCGCGGCAGCTTCGGAGCCGATGGCGTGGCCGATGCTTTCAACGATGTCGGCGGTGAGCGATTTGCCAACGATGCCGCGGATGTCGTAGGCCTTGAAAATTTCTTTGGGTAGATGGGTCATGAGTGTGGCGTGAGTTTGCATGGCGGCATGGCCGGATAGGATTATTTTGGCAGAGCAGGGATGTGTTCGGCCACCATTTGCGGGGTGAGGTTTACCATGCAGTTGAAATGCTTGAGCGGGCATTCACGCTTGAAGCAGGGGCTGCACGGAATATCGATTTTTATTATCTGTGCATGCTGCGATAGCGGGGGCGTAAAAGCCGGGCTGCTGGAGCCGTATAGCGCAAGCATGGGGCGATCTAGCGCTGCGGCGATATGCATCAGTCCCGAATCATTGCTGACCACCAGTGCGGCGCATGAAAGCAGTACCACGGCATCCGTCAGATCGGTTGAGCCGCACAGATTGCGTGTGCTCAAATTTCCCAGGGCAACAATTTTATCGCCGACTTCCTGATCTTTGTTTGAACCGATTATCCATACAACATAGCCCTGTTGTTGCAGGTTTTGTGCGAGCTCGGCGAAATAGGGAATAGGCCAGCGTTTGGCCGGGCCGTATTCGGCACCCGGGCAAAATATCGCAACAGGTTTGTCTAGCGTTAGTCCGAATTTATCGAGAATTTGTTGGCGTTGTTCGTCGCTGACCTGCAAGCGCGGTTCCGGTAGCGGGCGCGAGATCGCTACCTTGGGAGACTCTGCCAGTTGCGCAAAGCGTTCCACCATTAACGGCAGTGCGTGTTTGTCCAGCCTGCGTGCGTCGTTTAACAAGCCGTAGCGCATTTCTCCGACAAAGCCAGTGCGAATTGGAATGCCGGCGAAAAACGGAATCAGTGCGGACTTGAACGAGTTGGGCAGTACAATCGCCTGATCGAAGTAGCGGTTGCGCAACTGCATGCCCAGACTAATGCGAGCGCCGAGTTGCAGCGATCCGTGCGGAAACGGATTGGTAATCACATTGTTTACTTCAGGCATCTGCCGCAGCAGATCTTCTGTCCACGATGGGGCTAGTACATCGATAAAGCTATCCGGGTGGCGCTGTTTGAGGCGCACCAGCATGGGGTGCATGAGCATGGCGTCGCCGACCCAGCTGGGTGCGACGATGAGAATCTTGCTGATATTCTGGATGTCGGGCAGGGCCAATTTAATGATGCCCTTTGGGTAGTTCACCTGTGAATTTGTACAGCGTACTGCAATAAGGACAGCGTGCTTCGCCGAGTTTTTCTACCGCTATGGCGACTCTGGGGTGCGTGTTCCACAGCGTCATTTCAGGTGTAGGGCAATACAAGGGCAAATCTTTTGCAGTGACTTCTATCGTGTTCTGAATGGCTGTTTTTGTGCTCATTGTTTTGCTTCCCTCTGGAACAGATTATACGTGCGTGAGCCAATGGGCATATTTGGTGTTTTTGCCACTGACACAATCGAAGAACATGGTTTGCAAACGCTCGGTAACTGGGCCGCGCGAACCAATGCCGATGGTGCGCGTGTCGAGCTCGCGTATTGGTGTTACTTCGGCTGCGGTGCCGGTGAAAAAGGCTTCCTCAGCGCAATATACTTCATCGCGTGTTATGCGTTTTTCAATCACTTCGATGCCCAAATCCTTGGCAAAGGTCAGGATGGTGTCGCGGGTGATACCTTCCAGGCAGGAGGTCAGATCAGGTGTGTACAGCTTGCCTTTTTTCACGATAAACAGATTTTCACCGGCGCCTTCGGCAACGTAACCATCCACATCTAGTAACAGTGCTTCATCGTAACCATCGGTGGCAACTTCCTGATGGGCAAGGATAGAGTTGGTATAGCTACCAACGGACTTGGCACGGCACATATTGATGTTGACATGGTGGCGGGTGAAGCTAGAGGTTTTAACGCGGATGCCCTTCTTCATGCCTTCTTCGCCTAGATAAGCGCCCCACGGCCATGCTGCAACGGCAACGTGAGTGCTCAATGTGGTGGCGGCGATGCCCATGGCTTCGGAACCGTAAAAAACGATAGGGCGGATGTAGCAGGACTCAAGCTTGTTGGTGCGCACGACTTCTTTGTGCGCTTCCATCAAGGTTGCCTTGTCCCAGGGCATTTTCATTTTGAAAATGAACGCCGAGTTGAACAGGCGGTCGGTGTGCTCCTGCAAGCGGAAGATAGCTGTGCCCTGCGTGGTTTTATACGCGCGCACACCTTCAAAAACGCCCATGCCGTAATGCAAGGTGTGTGTCAATACATGGGTCGTGGCATCGCGCCAAGGCACTAATTTGCCGTCATACCAGATAAAACCGTCGCGGTCAGCCATGGACATAATGGGATTTCCTTAATTGAAAGAGTCACAAAAAAGCATTTTAACTTTTTTTGAGTGTTTGTTGAAGGCTTAGAGCGGATGTTTCATCTCTACGGGTTCAATTTTTCGCCCCTAGTGTCGTATTTTGGTAGGGTGCGTCACACGCACCATGGTGCGCACGGCGCACCCTACACAGGCGTTTGCCATTCGGGCCAGGTGTATCTGACTACATTATTAGCCGAAGCGACCAGTAATGTAGTCTTCAGTTTCTTTGCGCTTTGGGTTGGTGAAGACGGCACTGGTGTCGCCAAATTCGATCAGTTCACCGAGATACATATACGCAGTAAAATCGGATATGCGCGCAGCTTGCTGCATATTGTGCGTAACGATGACGATGGTGAATTCCTTCTTTAGTTCATCTATCAGGCGTTCAATGTGCGCTGTCGAAATGGGATCCAGTGCGGAGGTGGGTTCGTCCAGTAGCAAAATCTGCGGTTTGACTGCAATGGCACGGGCAATGCACAGGCGCTGCTGTTGTCCGCCAGAAAGGCTGGTTCCACTATGCTTCAGTTTGTCCTTGACCTCGTTCCACAAGGCGGCTTTCTTGAGGGCCCATTCAACTCGTTCGCTCATGTCATGCTGGTTTAGTTTTTCGTACAGCTTTACGCCAAATGTGATGTTGTCATAGATCGACATCGGGAATGGCGTGGGTTTCTGGAACACCATGCCGATCTTAGCGCGCAGGGTATTGAGATCCTGGCTTTTGGCCAGCAGATTTTGACCATCCAGTAAAATCTCGCCGGTAGCTTTTTGCTTGGGATAGAGCTCGTACATGCGGTTGAAAGTGCGCAACAAGGTTGATTTTCCGCAACCCGAAGGACCGATAAACGCGGTAACCATTTTTTCCGGGATGGTCAGGTTGATGTCTTGCAGCGCACGGTCGTTGCCGTAGTAAAAATTAAGATCTTTTACGACTAGCTTCGGGGTGGTTATTTTTTCAGAAATCATGTGTACCTATCCTCAGAACTCTTAATGACCGCTCGATTTCTGGCGGAAAAGTACTCGCGCCAGAATATTCAATGTGAGCACGCTGAACGTGATCAGCAGTGCGCCAGTCCACGCCAGTTGCTGCCAGTCTGTGTACGGGCTCATCGCAAACTGGAAAATAACCACCGGCAGATTCGCCATCGGCTGGTTCATGTCGCTGCTCCAGAACTGGTTGTTCAACGAGGTGAACAATAATGGTGCAGTTTCGCCGCTGATACGCGCGACTGCCAGAAGAACACCAGTCAAAATTCCGGCCCGTGCGGCACGCAGGGTGACTGAGGTGATGATACGCCATTGCGGCGCACCGAGTGCGGCGGCAGCTTCGCGCAGGCTATTGGGTACCAGGCGCAGCATGTTTTCAGTGGTGCGGATGACGATGGGGATAACCAGTATCGAGAGCGCCAGTGCGCCTGCCCAGCCGGAGAAATGTTTGACATGGATCACATATATTGTGTAAACAAACAAGCCAATCACGATGGATGGGGCGGATAGCAGTACGTCATTGATGAAGCGGGTGACGGGTGCGAGCCAGCCACGCTGGCCAAACTCGGCCAGATAAGTGCCTGCCAGGATGCCGATGGGCGTGCCGATCAGGGTGCCGAGCGCGGTCATCATCAGCGAGCCTACAATAGCGTTGATAAGTCCGCCATCGCTACCGGGCGGAGGTGTTATTTGGGTAAACACGGCAGCCGACAGGCCGGGTACGCCATGATGGAGTAGTGTGAACAGAATCCATCCCAGCCAGAACAAACCAAAGGCCATGGCGAGTATCGAAATGCCGAGACTTAGCAGGTTAATCAGGCGTCGGCGTGCGTAAAGTGTCAGCATCTCAACTTACCTTTCCTTCGCGCTTCGCCAGTGTGTGCAGCATGTAGCGTGCTATCGTCAGAACGACGAAGGTAATGAAGAACAGAATCAGGCCGAGTTCGATCAGCGCCGAGGTATATAACTCACCAACAGCTTCATTGAACTCGTTCGCCAATGCGGAAGAAATGCTGTTGCCCGGCATCAGCAATGAGGCATTCAAGGAGTGTGCGTTGCCGATAACAAAGGTGACTGCCATGGTTTCGCCGAGGGCACGCCCCAGCCCCAGCATGATGCCGCCGACAACACCGATTTTGGTGTAGGGCAGCACCACATTCCACATCACTTCCCAGGTTGTCGCACCCAGTCCATAGGCCGATTCCTTGAGCAGGGCCGGCACCACTTCAAATACATCCCGCATCACGGAAGCGATGAAAGGAATCACCATAATCGCCAGAATAATGCCAGCAGTGAGTACCCCTATGCCCATGGGTGGTCCTGAAAAGAACGGCCCAATCAGCGGCATAGTGCCAATATGATCGCTGACCCAGGGCTGGACGTAATCGGCAAACAGCGGCGCAAACACGAACAAGCCCCACATGCCGTAGATGATGCTGGGAATGCCGGCAAGCAATTCCACTGCAATACCCAGCGGACGGCGCATCCAGCGCGGTGAAAGTTCGGTGAGGAATAGCGCGATACCAAAGCTCACCGGAACTGCGATCAACAGCGCAATACCTGCTGTAACAAGTGTGCCGACGATGGGCACCAGCGCGCCAAACTCTTCCGTGACAGGGTTCCAGTCGGTGCTTACGAGAAAATTGAAGCCGAACGCGTTGATTGCAGGCATGCTGCCTATCACCAATGAAACAATGATGGCAGCCAGCAAAATAAGCACGGAAAAGGCGGCTACGCGTGTGATCGCGCGGAACAGAATGTCCGGCCAGTTCTTCAGCTTGAGGCGTGCATAGTGTAACAACGTCGGCATGGTTTTTTTGTTAAGTGCTGGATTAAGTCAAAAAAGTATATTCCCTCCCCCTTGCA
>JBCKTZ010000056.1:0-7755 GCA_038925245.1 Gallionellaceae bacterium | reverse complement strand
GCAGCAAGGGCAACAGTGGCGGCACCAGCAGCCATTTGTTGCGCTCGCGCACTGCTTTAATTTTTTCCATTACGACGCTATGCCCACGCCGGCCTAACTCGGTAGCAAGAGTGTGGGCCAGTTGCTCGGTGTAGCCGCTACGGGAGTGGTAGGAGATCAGGATATACATGCTGTGGCGTTTGCTCGGGCAAGATTTGATAAGGCTCCATCGTTACCGATTCAAGCGTGTGGCCCAACAGGATTAACTCGCCTTCTAGCCGGGTATTGCCGGTTTCCGTAAATTCAAAACGATAGGTGCGGCGTATGACACGTCTCCCGGATTGGTTGCGTGTCAGCGCCAGCTTGGTTCTGGCCACCGCGTCATCGAGAAATTGCAAATCGAGATCGCTGCATATTTTTCTGCCAATTTTTCGGGCAGCTTCAAGTGCGCTCAAGCTGTCGAGCCAGTACCAGGTGTATGCCCCGAATAAAATCAATATCAGCAAACTTACCAGATCTTCCATTGCTTAACCCTAAATGCCTCAGTTGATGGGTTCGTAGGTGCGACAAATTCGCATGCTCAAATGAGACATTTAGGTTAATTTTGCCGACTAGCAGAATGCTGGGCTCAAGATTTTTACTGAGATAACCTATTGATTATATTTATATTAATTAATGGCAGTATAGTTGAAATCCCATGCAAATCAATAAGTTACAACTTAAGTCCCACACCCCGTAGGGGTTCTTGTCCTATGCGAAGCAGAGCGTAGTGTAAGAGGCTGTTAGCCAACAATATGTTCAGAACTCAAACCGTTGTGGCTGAGTCGCATTTTGCAAAGGTTCAACATTGGTTTCAAACAGGGTGACGCTCTCAAACACATCCTTTGCCAAGCGAGTAATCACTTTGGCCTGCATGGCTGGTGCATCGCCTACTATCGCAAACAGACGGCCGCCAATATTCAGTTGTTGCTGAAATGCCCTGGGCTCTACCGGCACTGAGCCGGTCAACACGATTGCATCATATTTTATTGAACCCCAGCTGTTGGAGGCATCTCCCACTTCCAGCTGGATATTGTCAAATCCGTGCGCCGCCATTTTGTGTGCGGCCTGCTGGCTGAGTTCCGGCACGATTTCCACGCTGGCGACCTGTGCCGCCAAGCGCGACAACAAAGCGGTGAGATATCCACTGCCGGTACCCACTTCAAGCACCCTTTCGAACTTCTGCACATGCAACTCATGCAACACGCGCGCCTCAAGCTTGGGTTGCCACATGAATGCGCCAGAACCGAGGGGAATCTCCATATCCATAAAGGCCAACGCCTGTCGGCCTTCCGGTACAAACTGCTCGCGCTTTATCACTGACAACAAATGCAGCACCTGTGGGTCTGCCACATCCCAAGGCCGGATTTGCTGTTCTATCATATTGAATCGCGCTTGTTCCATGTTGTTCATCCCCTCAATCCTTTGGCGGTTTATTCACTAAGCAAGCGCGCAGTATAACCCTTAACACTCACCGATAACCCTTCCAGCTTGCAAGCAACTTGCATTCAGCACGTCTTTCCAGTAACTTGCACACTTTACGTGGGGGTCTTCGCCAATTCACGCGGCGGAGTGAGATACACCCTTTGAACCTGTACGGGTAATGCCGTCGTAGGGAAGCGTTCAGTTTATCTGTGCTCCCTATCAATTTTTACTTTCGGAGCACAATCATGAATGCCAATCCCAAATTTTTAAGCCAAACTGCAACTGTAGACACTGCTGCGGTGCAACCTTTACCCAATTCGCGCAAAATTTATGTCACCGGTTCACGTCCTGATATCCAGGTGCCGATGCGCGAAATTTCTCAGTCCGATACGCCTGCCAACATGGGCGCTGAAAAAAACCCGGCCATCTATGTTTACGATTGCTCTGGCCCCTACACTGACCCGGCTGTCAAAATCGACATTCGCTCCGGTCTAGCAGCACCGCGCACACCGTGGATACTTGAACGTAACGACACCGAGGCGCTTGCAGGTCCTTCTTCTCAGTATGGCGTTGAGCGTTTAAACGATCCGAAGCTTGCCGAGCTGCGCTTCAATCTGCTGCGCAAGCCGCGCCGCGCGATGCCGGGCAAGAATGTGACGCAAATTCACTACGCACGCAAAGGCATTATCACACCTGAGATGGAATACATTGCGATACGTGAAAACATGCGCCGCAATGAGTATATGGAAGAACTCAGAACTTCCGGCCCTACGGGCAAAAAACTGGCTGAACTGATGGGTCGGCAACATCCCGGTCAAACTTTTGGTGCCAGTATTCCGGCTGAAATCACACCTGAATTTGTGCGTAGTGAAATCGCCCGTGGTCGTGCGATTATTCCGGCAAATATCAACCACCCTGAAGTCGAACCGATGATTATCGGGCGCAATTTCTTGGTGAAGATCAACGCCAACATCGGCAATTCTGCGGTCACTTCCAGCATCAGCGAAGAGGTTGAAAAGTTGACCTGGGCAATCCGCTGGGGTGCAGACAACGTGATGGATCTTTCCACCGGCAAGCACATCCATGAAACACGCGAATGGATTATTCGCAATTCCCCGGTGCCTATCGGTACCGTACCTATTTATCAGGCGCTGGAAAAGGTTGACGGCAAGGCTGAAGACCTGACCTGGGAAATTTACCGTGACACGCTGATTGAGCAAGCCGAACAGGGCGTGGATTACTTCACTATTCATGCCGGCGTGTTGCTGCGCTATGTGCCAATGACGGCAAACCGCATGACCGGCATTGTGTCGCGCGGCGGCTCCATCATGGCAAAATGGTGTATGTCGCATCATAAGGAATCGTTCCTCTACACCCACTTTGAGGACATTTGCGAAATCATGAAGGCCTACGACGTGAGCTTCAGTCTGGGCGATGGCTTACGTCCGGGTTCTATTTACGACGCAAACGATGAAGCACAATTTGCCGAATTGGAAACGCTGGGCGAACTCACCCAGGTTGCGTGGAAACATGATGTGCAAGTGATGATCGAAGGCCCGGGCCATGTACCCATGCATATGATCAAGGAAAATATGGATCGGCAGTTGGAGCAATGCCACGAAGCGCCGTTCTATACCCTAGGCCCCCTCACCACCGACATCGCGCCCGGCTACGATCACATCACCTCCGGCATCGGCGCGGCCATGATAGGCTGGTATGGCACGGCCATGCTGTGCTACGTCACGCCCAAGGAACACTTAGGGCTGCCAAACAAGGACGACGTGAAAGAAGGCGTCATCACTTACAAACTCGCCGCCCACGCAGCAGACCTGGCAAAAGGTCACCCCGGCGCACAGATACGCGACAACGCCTTGTCAAAAGCGCGTTTCGAATTCCGCTGGGACGACCAGTTCAATCTGGGTCTGGATCCAGACAAAGCGCGTGATTTCCACGACGAAACCCTGCCCCAGATTTCCGCCAAAGTCGCACACTTCTGCTCGATGTGCGGCCCGCATTTCTGTTCGATGAAAATCTCGCAGGAAGTGCGCGAATTTGCAGCGAAGGAAGGCGTGTCGGAACAGGAAGCGCTGACAAAAGGCATGGCTCAGAAATCAGCAGAGTTTGTAGAGCAGGGTGCCGAGATATATCACAAGGTCTGATTTGCATTTTCAACTGTTCGGCTCAAAGATCTGAGATGGAATGTCGTTCTAACTGCGGAGCCTGCTGCATCGCTCCTTCCATCAATTCGCCCTTGCCAGGAATGCCGCACGGCAAACCTGCCGGGGTGCGCTGCGCGCAGCTCCTGGACGATCATCGCTGTGCCGTATTCGGCAACTCGCAGCGTCCATCATTCTGTGCCAGCCTTCAACCTTCAACGGAAATGTGCGGCGACTCACGCGAACACGCATTACAGTGGCTAAAGCAACTGGAACAAGCGACGCTGCCAACGCTATAATCTCTTCATGCATTCAAGCCCGTCTACCAAGGAAATTACGGCCGAGTGTCCCTGCGTTGGACACTGCACCACTGCATTGGGTGATGATGTATGTCGCAGCTGTCACCGCACTTTTGAAGAGGTCACGCGGTGGCCTGAACTGTGTGACGAAGAGCGTATACAGATCAATCGACGCATCGCAGAAATATTTTCTGCTTTATGATTATTCGCAACGTTACATCTGGTAAAAAGCTATGGATTTAATACTGCTGCTGAAAGCCGCACTACTCGGCGTCGTTGAGGGCCTCACCGAGTTCCTGCCCATCTCCAGCACCGGGCACCTGATCATCCTCGGCGACCTGATCGTCTATAACGACGAAACCAGCAAGGTGTTCAAGATCGTCATCCAGCTAGGCGCGATTCTGGCGGTATGCTGGGATTACCGCGAACGCCTAGGCAAAATGGTGGTGGGACTGCCTAGCGACCCGGTTGCGCAGCGTTTCGTCGGCTTGCTGCTCATCGGCTTTTTGCCTGCGGCGGTGCTGGGGCTGATGTTCCATTCCACCATCAAGGCGCTGCTGTTCAACCCAATCACCGTCGCCACCGCCCTCATCGTCGGCGGCTTCATCATCCTCTACGTGGAGAAGCGCGCCTATCACCCGCGCATCAACTCGGTGGACGAGATGCGCTGGCCGGACGCGCTCAAGGTGGGCTTCGCCCAAGCCCTGGCGATGATTCCCGGCACTTCGCGCTCGGGTGCGACCATCATGGGCGGAATGGTGTTCGGCTTGTCGCGCAAGACGGCAGCGGAGTTCTCGTTCTTCCTCGCCATCCCCACCATGTTCGCCGCTACTGTTTATGATTTGTACAAGAACTGGGCCTTGCTAAACATGGCCGACCTGCCAGTGTTCGCAGTGGGTTTCGTCACCTCCTTCATCGCCGCGATGTGGGCGGTAAGGGCTTTCATCCGCTTCATCTCGAATCACACCTTCGTGGTGTTCGCCTGGTATCGAATTGTGTTTGGCCTGCTAGTGCTGGGTACTTATTACATGGGCTGGGTGGACTGGTCGACCACGTGAAGTGCTTCCCAGTCCTGTTTCAGCAGCCTGTCTGACTTAGACAGGGCGTGACATAACATGTTGATTATATTTAATATTTTCTATATCATTGTTAATTATTGGAGGACAGTAATACATTGCATTCCAATAGATTGCGTAGGGTGGATAAAGCATAGCGTATCCACCCTACGCTAAAACGAGTACGACAATTAGCTTTTCCTTTTTGCTCCTGTGAATATTGGCTCACTCGTTTTTCTATTGTCACATCATTTAAATATACATATAGTACGAATTATTCCTACCGTCAGCTCAAGGAAAATCCAATGACTACTACCGTCGAGAAAATTAGTGTCGCACTGCCATCTGAAATGGTGAGTATTCTCCTAAGTGCAGTTGCTACCGGAGAATACGCATCAAGCAGTGAAGTCATTCGTGATGCATTACGCGATTGGACATACAAGCGCAGCTGCGTAAACAAGGCGTAGCTGAATTGCGTCAAGTCCGACAAGAAGCACTGAATGACAAAACGCCCGGCATATCACCAGATGAAGTACTTGATCGTCTTAAACGAAAATACCAAGCCATCGCATTCCGCTGTCCATAATCACCCCCCCTACGGATCCATCTTAGCCATTTCGCGCGCCACCTCCATTTCCCTCTTCCGCTCTGGATCGTCGTTCGGATTGATCGGGAAGCGCCTGTCTATCTCCTCGTTCTCCCTGTCCCGCTCCTTGCCGATCCTCTTTAAGGCGGTCAGCATCTCTTCCCTGTTCGTTCTGAAGGCTTTGTCCATCTTACTCTCCTTTTTTTACTTTATTTTCAAGCTATGGTAATGGCCTATCAAGCCCATATTGTTTAATCGAGACAAGTTTTATTTCCTTGTGGTTTTCGTAGCGACGAGATTCAGCTATGGCACGGTGCGAGTGCTCTGGATTATCAGAGGTATGCGCTACTTCGTAACTATCCAAGTCGGCACGGAAGTTTTTATGAGCGTTGCGAATTATGTCAATACCAACATATCTTCCAGAGCGCGTCCAACGATTGAACGCACGAATTGTTGCCACAATAGGGTCAGCCAGAACACTGAACAGCTTAACGTCATACCCTGCTTTTTCAAACTCAGCTATACGCGCATGCGCCTTCAGCCCATCAGAAAAAGTGACATCAAATACAATATCTGAATTCCCCTTCTTGGCCATCTCCAGAACTCTCTTGGATAAGTCGCTTGAGTCTTCATGCACTACTTCTGCTGCACGGTAATCACCCAACGCCTTGATATCTTGGAATCGCTTTAATGCAATCTTGATTGCATCAGGATCAATTACAACAGCACCTTGCTTTTTGGTTGGAATAACGCCTTCTTCTTGTAGCTTCTTAAGTAGTACGCCTTTCCCAGACCCGCCTCCGCCGCCCATGATGTAAATCACTGGCTTGCGCATTGCCACCGGGCGGGCGTCCTTAAAGTGGCTATTAATAATTCTTTCCCGCTCTGAATTCGCCTCGTCACTTTGATCTACACGCGAATCAAATGCGCCTTTGCTATTACGGAGAAACAAAGGGTGGTCATCATCTATCGTCTTTTTTGGCAGTGTTAATCCGTAATTTATCGCGTTGATGTCGTAGTCTTTGCCGTCAACGCGGATGATGTTGCCTGAGCTTAATCCTTCTGGTTTTAATACTGCTGCCACATCCTCCAGCGCAACATCGCCTTTGTTCACCGCTATAATGGTCGCCAGCTTCTCGCCCGATGACATATCGGATGAAACAGTATTGACATTCTTCTTGACGCGCTCGGCCTGTTCTTTATCGGCTTTGGCTTTATTATCTGCGGCGATCTTGTCTGACTCAACTTTCTCCGCTTCGGCTTGTGTTTTGGCTTGCGCTGAAAACTCTGCTTCGGTTTGGTTGTTGAATCCGAAACCATCACTGGATAGATTCTTAATCGCCGCGATTGATGCTCGCTCATAGGGCTTTTGCGAGACATTGCCGGTAAGTGCCGCTGTTGCTGCGTTGCTTTTCAGTAATACTTTGACGTGCTTGATCGCATCGGAGAGGTAAAAAAACTCGCCATTGACATTGGTTTTACCGGATTGCGTGGCCGCGGTGTAGTTGATACCGCTGACCGGGCTATCCACAAAAATACCAGTTAACACCACGGGGGCCGGTATAGCGGGTGTGCTGCCGCCACCTCCACAACCGACGACTAATGCCAACAGCAAGAAAAACATTGCCGCATAACTGAACGTCTGTAAGTGATTAGCTTTCATCATTTTCCCCTAAATAAATTCTTCATTAGCAACATTCCGAATGCTCTGCTCTGACATATTGCGACCGAACCTAAAGCATCCTACCAGCTTAGAAAGTACTTCGTTGTTGAATCCGCGCATTTCATGGCGCTCCCTATAAGTGGTACTGGGCTGACAATCTTGGTAATAGGGTACATGTACCGCTGATTCTTATGCAGCATGGCGGAATCATGTGTGTGTGCCAAACCTCACACTACAAATTAAATGCTGAATAGGCACCACGACTGGGACGTAAAGATTATTAAGTGAACAGCATTTAGATGCTGACCTGCAAAAGGTTACACAGGCTCTGCTGCGTGCGACTGAAAAGGCGTGCCAATTGGCCGAACAGACAGGTACGCGTTTACTGTTCGGAAACCTGCAGATGTTGATACGAAGAAATAATACGAATTTATTCTTTTTTAGCTACACAATATTAGAGTAAATGGGGTCTGATCCTGAGGTCTCCCCACAAAACTCTGTTGCATTTCAATAAACTAGAGCGTATTGTCCGCCCAAAACAGTACATGCATGG
>JBCKTZ010000055.1:0-8181 GCA_038925245.1 Gallionellaceae bacterium | reverse complement strand
TTTAACCCAGCGCTCCCTGCTACTGCGTCTGGGCATCGCCATGTCAGCCATTACCCTGCTGGGTATTATCGGCATGGCCAGCTCCATCATCATTGCCGGCATGACCCAGGGCAACGCCGCCACGATTGATGAAGCCGGCGCACTGCGCATGCAGAGTTACCGCATGGCCAGTTTGATTCTGGTCGCACAGCGGCAAGGTACGGCGGAAAGTTGGGATACGATCGATAAAGCGCTTGAAATTTTTGAGCACAGTCTGCAAAGCTCAAACCTGCGCGCGATCACCGCCTCCCGCTCCGGCAATGCATCAGACAATGATTACCGCGATGTCGCCGAAGAGTGGAAAAACAAACTCAAACCCAAGCTTGCAGAACTGGTTGCACGCGGGCGACTCTCACCGCAGCACTTAGCTCTGCAGCAAGACCTGACACTACTGAGCAATATCAGCGCCTTTGTGACGAAGGTCGACAACTTGGTCAAACTGCTGGCACAGCAGACCGAAAATCGCATCACCCTGCTTACCACCATACTCAGCATCTCGCTTTACATTACGCTTGGTGTCGTTTTCTTTACCATGTATGTCATGCACTCTGATGTGCTACTCCCCTTGCGTGATCTGCTGAGCTGCGCCGAGAAAGCGGGCAAGGGAGATTTTTCTGTCAGGGCACTCCACACGGGGGAGGACGAGTTGGGCCGACTGGGCAATGCTTTCAATGCGATGGCGGATGATCTGAGCAAGCTCTACAAAAATCTCGAAGCTCGTGTTGCCGAAAAGACCGCCGATCTCGAACGCAGCAATCGCTCTCTGGAGCTGCTATACCATTCCATCTCGCGCATCTACGATGCACCTGTCGATAAAAACACCTATTTGACCCTGCTGAAGGATATTGAGCAGGTTCTCGGTATCGGCCATGGTACAACCTGCTTGATTGAAAATGACAGCAGCAAGGCGACAGTACTTGCGTCAACAATTCGAGCTAATGAAGGTGATGCTAATTTGTGCAAACTGAGTAATTGTGGCGAATGCCTGAAAAGCGAAACGCTGAGTTTGCGCAGCATCGGAAAACACGGGGAAAAGAAAATATTATCTGTGCCGCTACAGGATATGGATCGAAGATACGGCGTGATGCAAATCGAAATACCCGAAGGTCACATTATTGAAGAATGGCAAATGCAACTACTGGAAGCCTTGAGCAGACATATCGGCATTGCCATAGGTACCTCTCACCGCACCGAGCAAAGCCGCCGCCTGTCTCTACTTGAAGAGCGTGGTGTGATCGCACGCGAACTGCACGATTCACTCGCGCAGTCCTTGTCCTACATGAAAATACAGGTCAGCCGTTTGCAAGCAGTAATGGGCCAACACAATTTCTCACAAGATGCCAATACTATTCTGGCCGAATTGCGCGAAGGTCTAAATGGCGCTTACCGTGAATTGAGAGAGCTGCTCACCACCTTCCGCCTGAAAATTGAAGGCAACGGCCTGGTGCCCACACTGGAAAAAACCGTCACGGAATTTTCATCGCGCGGTAACATCCCCATCAGCATTGATTCTCATCTGGCAGGTTGCCAGTTATCTGCCAACGAAGAAATACATATCATGCAGATCGTGCGCGAAGCGCTCGCAAATGTGATTCATCATTCCAAGGCAGCACATGCCAGCGTGAGCATCGAACAGGGCGAGGATGAAAGCATCTCGGTCATCATCGATGACGACGGTGTCGGTATCGGCGCCAGTCAATCAGAAACGCACCATTACGGCATGAGCATCATGCAGGAACGTGCGCGCAGTCTGGGCGGATCGTTTGACGTGCAGACACGAGCAGTAGGCGGCACACGCATCATCTTCCGCTTTCATCCGGGCGCACGACGCCATACTCATCCCCTACAACAAGGATCTCTTGCCACATGAATTCAGCCGCTCAACAAACCATTCTGATCATTGATGACCATCCCCTATTCCGCAAAGGTTTGATGCAGCTCATACAGTCAGCTGAAGAATTCGACATTGTAGGAGAAGCTTCATGCGGCAAAGACGGCATTTCCCTCGCCCATACACTGAAGCCGGACATGATACTGCTTGATCTGAACATGAAAGACATGAGCGGGATTGAAGTGCTTAGAACCCTCAAATCCTCCGACCTCGATTCACGCATCATCATGTTGACAGTCTCAGATCATGCCGAAGATGTGGTTGCCGCGCTACGCGCCGGAGCGGATGGTTACCTGCTGAAAGACATGGAGCCAGAAGACCTACTCGCCAACATCCGCGCCGCGGGCCTAGGTCGCATGACTCTAAATGAAAAGCTCTCCGGCATGCTGGCGCGAGCATTGAACGAAGGAAGCAGACCAAAAACGCCTGGAGAGGCCGGGTTAACAGATCAGGAAAGCAAGATTCTGGATCATATTGCAACCGGCAAGAGCAACAAACTGATCGCGTATGAACTTGGCATTGCCGAAGGTACAGTCAAAGTGCATGTCAAACACCTGCTGAAAAAGCTCAACCTAAAGTCGCGCGTGGAAGCGGCAGTATGGGCGATAGGCAAGGCGAATAAAACCTAAACTGCAACTTCCCGGAATATTTCGAGGCCCCTACCGGCACCAGGTTCAAACCATGACTGAATGGAACGCCAAGCAGGATTTTATTTGCAACTTGTCGATGATTGTCTCACCACATTCCAAGTCGCGCCGCCATCGCTTGAATGAGTGACATTGGCATAGTCATCCATGAATATCGCAGCATTGGGATTGCCGGAATCAAATTTCACTTTATGGATCATATTATGCCGCCCCACCTTGCTGCCGATGTATACAGGAAGCAGCCCCCATGTCTGACCTCCATCCTTGCTGCGATAGATAAACCCGTTACGACGATTATCTGAAGTAGCAGCCAGCACGATACCCGCCGAACTGATGGCGATGTAATTGATGTTGCTCCAGTTCTCGCCCACTGTATCCGGGCTGGTCAAAGGCAATAAATTCCAGCTTGCACCAGCATTTTCTGATTTGAATATACCCTTCCCCCGCAGTGCATTCTCATTGCTGCGCACTTCACCTGTGCCGGCATACATGATGTCAGGATAATTCGGATCTGATGCCAAGGAGCTGACTGACAGGTTTTTCATTGCATCACTCGCTGACATCCACATATTGCCCGTATCGGTGGATTGCCACAGGCCACCTTGCGCGGTACCCGCCCACATTCTATGTGGCTGGCGCGAATGAGCCAACAAAGTTAACACGCGACCCGCAACTTCGTTCATACCTGAAGTCGATAATTTTTCCCGCGTATGAACTGCTACAGGCTTGCTACTGGCTGCATCTAAAATTGAATCTGCTTGCGAATTGAAACAAAACAGCAATGCAACAATAGACAACACCGACTTTAATTGCTTCATTTCTTGACTCGCTATTGTAAACATTGTTTGCCACAGGTTTTCCCATATCCATCAGGGAAGCTTTACCGCTGCTGCCACATCTACCAGCAGTGCCACAAACCTGCTTGCCTGTCCGGCTGCGCACACGCTCGTAGTTGATTTTAGCTTGTGTTGCCAATAATACAAGGCCGTCACCGAAAGACAGTGCTGACTGGCTGCTAGCAGCAGTGATACACCATATCACTGCTCAATACCTGACTATGCGCTACGAGAACAACACGGATAATGTGGGTTTACGTGGCTTACGCCGCGAGATAGCGGCTTTCAAGTTATAATTGACTATAAAATCAATACACAGTCACCATGCAGATCACACGCCGTCTGGAATTCGATGCAGGCCATCGCATCCCCAACCACAATAGCCAGTGCAAACATTTGCACGGCCATCGTTACACGTTGGAAGTTACCCTTACAGGCGATATCATCACTCAGGAAGGTTTATCCGAACAAGGGATGGTGATGGATTTCTCCGATGTCAAACGTATTGCCAAAGAACGGGTGGTGGATGCCTGGGATCACGCGTTTTTAGTGTATCGCGGCGACAAGGTGGTAGTGGATTTCCTCAATACGCTGGCAGAACACAAAACTGTAATTCTGGAAGTTGTTCCAACAGTTGAAAATCTGGCGCAAACGGCCTTTGATCTTCTAGCCCAAGCTTACCACGACACGTATAACAATCACCTGGCCCTACAACGTGTGCGTTTGTATGAAACGCCTAACAACTGGGCCGATTGCGTGGGACTTAGGCATCGAGAAATAATAACTTGAACAGACAAGTGGAACTGCGTAGGATGTGGTGACGAAGCCATAGTAAAATTGGTGACGCTAAGCCAAAGTAATCGCTAAAGCACAAGCTTTCGCACAGACCAGCAAAGAGATTCAAACATGAAAATAAAATTCTGGGGGGTTCGCGGATCCATCCCTTCACCCGGCCCCAACACCCAGCGCTACGGCGGCAATACAACATGCATCGAAGTCCGCACAGATGATAACGACCTGATCATACTGGATGGCGGCACCGGCATTTTCCCCTTGGCCCAGCAACTGCTCAAGGAACTCCCGCTGACTGTGCATATATTAAACACCCATAGCCACTGGGATCACATTCAGGGCCTGCCGTTTTTTCTCCCCATTTTCATCCCCGGCAACACCATACATCTGCATGCTGCTTTCGACCCCCTCTCTGGGGCGGGGCCTGAGCACATCATGAACATCCAGATGCAACACAGCTACTTTCCGGTGAGCGAAACAGAAATTCAATCACGCATGCACTACCTGCCCGTGATGTCGCATGAAATCATTAAAATTGGTACCGCCCGCATTACCCCTACCCTGCTCAGTCACCCTGTCGTCAATATGGGCTACCGTATCGAATGCAGTGGCAAGTCCATGTTTTTCACCGGTGACCATGAGCCTCACTACAATATTTACGAACCAGATGACGATGGCTATGCAGCATATCAGGCTTTGATTGATGAGCAGCGTCTCGCCATCGTCGAAGCCATTCGTGGTGTGGATGTGCTCATTGCAGACTCCACCTACACCATAGCTGAATATCCCGCAAAAAAAGGCTGGGGCCACGGCACTTTCGATAGCTGCATAGAGCTGGCCCATGACGCAGGTGCAAAAATTTTATATTGCACCCACCACGAACCCACGCGCAGTGATGATGATCTGGAAAAGGTATTTGCCGAGGCAGTGGCACGCCATGCTGGCAAGAATATGGATATCAGGCTGGCGCGCGAGGGCGAAGAAATCAGCATCTGAGAGAAACAAGATTAAAAATGTTTTAGTCAGGCAATTTATTTCCAGCAAAATAATGTCGGGACGTTCTCGACGAGAAATATCAAGTGCATCCTTGCCTGTTTCAGCCGTCAATGCTGAGATATTCATGCGCTCAAGGTAAGTGCAGATTGCTTCCAAGGTCATCTAGCTATCTTCAACCCAGATTGTCCATCAGCAAAAACTCCGTCATTCCCGCGAAGGCGGGAATCCAGTTGATTGAATATTACCCCGCGAAGCGGGACAACATGGCCGTTTTGTACCCGCAAGGGGTATGCTATGGTTGCCTCGCAGAGGTTCTTGCCCCCTGCGGGGGTAAGGGGATAAAGTCCCAACAACACACTCTCTCCGCTTCGCGGGAATATTTTACTGCTGGATTTCCGCCTTCGCGGGAATGACAAGCCTAATGGATTACTTGGGTTCAACGACCATTACTTTCAGCGCTGCTGCTTTGATAGCCCTGGCACACCCTCTCAAAAATTATAATTTACGAACAAGAAGTCAAATTTCCGACTTTAGACTCTCGCCTGACAGCAGACGCTGCATGGAGTCCCTTGCCAAACACAAATCCCGCCAGGTTTGCGCCTTTTTCAGCGGTTCAAGCAGCAATGCTGCGGGATGATGTGTAATGACAAGCGGGATTGCCAGTTGTGAACTATCTTTTACAACGCAAATATAGTCATGCATCTTGCCCAGCAGACTGCTCCATTCCCTATCCTCGCCCAGCAAGGTGGTGGCAGCAGCATGGCCTAGTGCAACAATCATTTTGGGTTGCAGCAATTGAATTTGCCGCGCCAGATAAGGTGCGCATTGTGCAATTTCACCCGCTTGCGGAGCGCGCTGGATCGACCCGCTGCATTTAACAATGTTGGTGAGATAAACTTTTTCACTGCGTTTCAATTTTATTGCTGCTAGCATATTATCCAGCAACTGACCCGCCTGACCCGCAAATGGCTCGCCCTTGGCTTCATCGTCCTCGCTCGGCCACGAACCCACAAACAACCAGTCCGGCTTCTCGTCCCCCACGCCAAACACCGTCTGCATACAGCCCTCCCGCAGCTTGCAAGCGGTGCAAACCTTCACCGCTTGCTTGAGCGCTACCCAGCCCAATTCGCTGCAATCGCTAATGGGTGTTTTACGGATAACAGTTTGCTCCTGCAGTAATTCCGCGACCGCTGTGGCGACTTCCACGTATTCTGCAATGGGCTCATTTAAAGCTACGGGCACACGCAAGCGCCACAGCGGATACAGATTCAATTCGCGTAGAACATCTTCTCTGCGTGCTGCGTTTTCAACGATTACACTCACTGTAATTTATACTCCATGACAATGGCGTCTTCACGATTATTTTCCGCAGGGTAATAGCCGCGACGCACGCCGATATCGGTAAATCCAGCCTTGTGATACAGGGCATGGGCGGCCAGATTGGAACGACGAACCTCCAGTATCATTCTTGCAAATTCATGTTCTCGCGCGAACGCCAGCATTTCAGCCAATAATTTTGTCCCCAGTCCATGGCGCTGAACAGCACGTGCAATGCTGATGTCGAGCAACTGCACTTCATCCAGAGCGGCCAGAAGAACCGCATAACCAACCAGCTCCTTTCCCGTTACATATACCTTGCATATATTGCCATGGGTCAGCGCATCTATAAACATGCCTCGCGTCCACGGGTGGCTATGTACCTGTTGCTCAATGCTGGTAACGGCATCCACATCTGTCATGGTCATATCGCGCAACTGCAATTCGCTTTGTTCCTTCACGATGGATTACGCGCCAACATTTGACGCTCACTGGTTTTTAACGCCACTTTATCGCGCAGATAAAGTGGCATTGCCTGCGCCGCATCCACACCCAGCCCGGCAGCAAACAGCGGTGCTGCCAATTGCACAATGGCACTGGCTTGCGGCACACATACCGCATCGATTTCGGCCAGCTGAGCGTCGTAGCGTGCCTGCAACACCACTCCATGCGCCGCAAAGCCGCTGCCCGCGCCCTGCCAACCAGCCCCCTCCACCCCCGGCGTATTTTGCGGCAAGCATAAACACGGGGCACACACTGTTTGCCACTCTCCTGCGCGCTTTTCATACACGGCAAAATAAACCTCGGCCATGCGCGCATCCAGCGATGCAATCACTTTTTCTTTTCCCGAAGCTTGTGCCACCGCTTGCAAAGTACAGATACCGATGACAGGCAGGTTTGCACCCAACGCCAGCCCCTGCGTCACGCTGCAAGCAATGCGCACGCCGGTAAAAGAGCCTGGCCCCATGCCGTAGGCGATGCCATCAAGCTGTGCCAGTTTTACGCCCGCCTCCTGCAGCAACGCATCCAGCATCGAAATCAATCTTTCAGAATGTTTCTGCCCTACATGCTCAATTTTTTCCAACACCACACCGTCTTGCCATAATGCAAGGGAACAATATTCAGTGGAGGTTTCTATGCCTAGTATTTTCATTGCTTCTGGTTCAATTCCCCGCCCCTAGTGGCGTATTTTGGTAGGGTGCGTCACACGCACCATGGTGCGCACGGCGCACCCTACACAATTCCCCACTATTTGCGGCGGGGCGGTTTATTGGCGTTGGTATTTTCATTACACAAGCAGTAACAAGGCAACCGCCTCAGCCGCAATACCTTCACCGCGCCCGGCAAAACCCAGCTTCTCGGTGGTGGTGGCTTTCACATTGATTGCATTGATTGCGACCCCCAGATCAGCCGCGATGTTCTCCACCATCTTGCCAATATGCGGAGCCATTTTCGGCGCTTGCGCAATAATGGTTGCGTCCACATTGCCCACACGGAAACCGGCGTTATTCAACAGACGAGCAACCTCGCGCAGCAAAATTCGGCTGTCGATATTCTTGAATTTTGAATCGGTATCGGCAAAGTGTTTACCGATATCGCCCAGGGCAGCAGCCCCCAGCAGCGCATCGCAAATAGCATGCAGCAACACATCTGCATCGGAATG
>JBCKTZ010000054.1:0-8324 GCA_038925245.1 Gallionellaceae bacterium | reverse complement strand
GCGGGATCACAAACATGCGATCAACGAGAATACCCGCTGATTTCAGAAAAGGAGGCGGGCCTTACCCCCGGCACTTGCAGAACATAGCTATGGCTGCTTCCTTCCGGACCTGACCAGGTTAACTACACTACAATGCGGGGAGACCCGCCAAACTGTTACCAACCTGTTGCGCGCCACGATAGATGTGCTGCCTTGCTATCCTGTCGCTCGCTACGGTTGGCGAAATTTTATAAACTCACTAACAGCCACTCGGACTTAACTTGCAACTTATTGACTCATAGGGAAAGTCGGGCTGGTCTCGTAAGAAAAATATTCAATTAAATCAATATGTTACACAAATAACCACGCCTAAGCCCTGCATTCCACAGGGGTTCTTTCCCTATGCGAAGCAGAGCGTAGGTGCTGCTAGCCAACTACACTGCGCGTATAGGAATCATCCAATACGCTTCTTCCATTCTGCTGGGCCGATTTCGTGCACCGAGTCAACGGGGTCGACATAATAAATGAAACGGCTGGTAAAATCCACGCCGACAGGCGGTTTCTCGCCACACGCCAGCATATTGGTATTTTTGGATAAATCTTATTGTATAGTGCGCTTGCTTGTTCAAATAATGACGCCAAGCCAAACACTAGCTCAATGTGCAGGAGAATTAATCATGACAAGGATTCAGATAGTATTACCCGATGCCACTGCGCAAGCCGCGCGTGATGCGGGGCTGTTAACGCCCGAAGCCCTATCAAGACTATTTAACGAAGCGCTACGCCGCAAACAGGCGGCGGATACGCTGCTCTCAATCGCCGACCGCGTAGCCACCGCAGACATTCCACCGATGACCATGGCAGAAATCAACGACGAAGTGAAAGCTGCACGGGCGGAATGCAAACGTGCGAGCAGTCATTGACACTAATGTTCTCCTGTCTGGGCTATTGTGGCGAGGCGCGCCGCATGAGTTACTGAATTATGTACGAAGCGGGGAGCTCACACTTATCAGCAGCCCTGCGCTCTTGTTCGAACTGGCCGATATGCTCAATCGTGCCATGAAAGCTACGCTTTTCTCCGCCAGCAACAAGTGGTAAGTGACATAGTCAGTCTTCGTGTATATACTGATGCATATACTAGGCCATCATAGGAGATCAACATGAACAAAACCAGAATTGCCAAGCTGTTTAAGAACGGCGCCAGCCAAGCGGTCCGGCTTCCGGCTGAATTTCGCTTTGATGGCGATGATGTCTATATCACCCGTGACGAAACGACTGGCGACGTGTTGCTATCCAATCGGCCAGGCGCAAAAAACTGGGGCGATTTTTTCGACTTAATGCAGGGCATCGACGTACCTGCCGGCTTCATGGCCGAGCGTCCGATGAACACCCCACCGCAAGAGCGCAACCTGTTTAGTGACGAAATAAAATGAGCGTGCTGCACATGCTGGACACCGATACGGCCAGCTACATCATCAAGGGACGCTCGCCGCAGGTCGAGGCAAAATTGACACAAATCATGCCGTCCATGATATGCATCTCCGTGGTCACCCGAGCGGAACTGATGTACGGCCTGAAACGCCTTCCCTCCGACCATCGGCTGCATATTGGCGTGCGCCAGTTCCTGAAAATCGTGCGCATCCTGCCTTGGGATAGCGAAGCAGCCGACTACTACGCGGACATTCGTCACCAACTCGTCAGTAGCGGACAACCTATCGGCGAGATGGACATGATGATCGCGGCACACTCGCTGGCGGCTGGCGCGGTGTTGGTAACAAACAACCTCCGCCACTACGAACGGATCGCAGCACCGTTGTGCTTGGTTAACTGGGTTTAGAGGAAATAATTTAAACTGCTCTTTTGCTTCCACATCAGAGGGTCAGGCCTCAATACTGTTCGGTTAGGGTTGGATTCCCTGTTTTCAAAGCAAAATAATCTCACGCCTCGTCATTCCCGCGCAGGCGGGAATCCAGCAATAAAACATTCCGCGAAGCGAGACAAAACAGTCATGTTGTCCCGCTTCGCGGGGTAATTATCAATCAACTGGATTCCCGCCTGCGCGGGAATGACGGAGTTTTTGCGTGGGATAATCCGGGTTAAATATTTAATCTCATTGATTTTATTTTACTCGCCTCTTCTAACCGAACAGTATTGGATCAGGTCTCAATACTGTTCGGTTAACCACACCCTCTCCCTCCGCTTCGCCCCTGCCCCTCTCCCGCTTGCGGGAGAGGGTGGTGGCAAAAATCCAGTCATGGAGAATCAGAAAAGATCTTCTTCGCGCTGATGGCGTATGGCCAGTACTGTCACAGTCCGGCTGTCTTCGATTTCAAACAAAGCGACATAGCCATTAGCGCCAAAGCTAATAATCAACTCGCGCAACAAAGGATGCTCCGGTGCTACCTTGCGACAGCTGAATGGAAACATGCGCAGAAATTCAATGCCCTTGGCTATCGCAGTGCGTGCGCGCCTTGCAGCTTGCATATCTCGTTCGGCGAGAAAATCAAACAAGCGTTGCAAATCTCTCGCAGAGGCAGGCGTAAAGCGGACCGTATAGTTCACTTGCGTGCCGCTTTTTTGCGCTCTCTCGCCAACGTTTTATCGAGGCCCGCCATCACCTCTTCAACCGAAACATATTTCCCCATACTGCGCGCCTCATCCCGTGCTGCTAACCCTCGTGCGATAAACTCCTGCTGCATCGCCCGGCGCTGGATATTGAATTGGATAGCCTCAAGTACAAAACCGGAAAGCGTTTCACCTTCCGTCAGCGCAGCCTCGGCAGCAGCGCGCACCTCTTCATTCACCCGCAACGGCGGAATGGTGGCGGTTTTCATTGTCTTCTCCTTATGCATTACGATTGCGATGCAGTATCACTCCGACGAGATTCAAATGCAAGCAGCTTTAATTCCCATAGCCTCATAAAGGTTGCTTTTCCATACAAACTCTGATGAAATTGAATCTTGACAAAATTACTCAATTTATACGCATGACTCTTGCAACACCTGCAAACAATCTGAGTAGCGCCAATCAAGAAGCCCTGTTAAACGGGCTTCTTGCTTTATTACCCACGGCCTCGGTGCTGACCGACCCCGAAGATCTGCGCCCGTTTGAATGCGATGGGCTTTCTGTTTATCGGCGTTTGCCGCTGGTGGTGGTATTGCCGGACACTATCGAACAGGTTCAGGCCATCATGCGTCTTTGCCATCAATGGCAAGTACCTGTTGTCGCACGCGGCGCGGGCACCGGTCTTTCTGGAGGTGCGCTACCGCTGGGCAATGGTGTGTTATTGAGCCTGGCAAAATTCAAAAAAATTCTGCATATCGATCAACTCAACGCGATGGCAACGGTGCAGCCGGGGGTACGCAATCTGGCGATCTCCGAGGCCGCTGCCGCGTATGGCATGTATTACGCACCTGACCCCTCCTCGCAAATTGCCTGCACCATCGGCGGTAACGTTGCAGAAAACTCCGGTGGCGTGCATTGCCTCAAGTATGGCCTTACTGTGCACAACATCCTGATGCTGAAGGTGGTGACGATGGATGGCGAGTTGCTCACCATTGGTGCGGAAACGCTGGACTCACCCGGTTACGACTTGCTGGCGCTGATGACCGGCTCCGAAGGCATGCTCGGCATTATTGTTGAGGTCACGGTCAAACTGCTGGCGAAACCCGAGCGTGCCCAGGTGTTGCTGGCCGCGTTTGATGATGTGGAGAAAGCAGGTGCAGCGGTGGGTGCCATTATCGCCGCCGGCATTATTCCTGCGGGGCTAGAGATGATGGACAGGCTCGCCATCCAGGCCGCTGAGGATTTTGTCCACGCCGGATATCCGCGCGATGCCGAAGCCATACTGCTGTGCGAATTGGACGGTAGCAATGCCGAAGTGTCCGAATATATCACTGCGGTGCGCAGCATTCTCACACAAAGTGGTGCTACCGAGGTACGTACCGCAGCGGATGAAGCCGAACGGCAGTTATTCTGGAAGGGCCGCAAAGCTGCTTTCCCCGCAATGGGGCGCATTTCGCCTGATTATTACTGCATGGACGGCACCATTCCACGCCGCCAGTTGCCGCATGTGTTGCGCCAGATCAGTTTGTGGTCGCAGGAATGCGGCCTCGCCGTGGCCAATGTGTTTCATGCTGGTGATGGCAACCTGCACCCGCTGATTCTGTTTGACGCGAGCAAACCGGGCGAACTGGAACGCACCGAGAAGTTTGGCCAGCGCATTTTGCAATTGTGCGTGGAAGTTGGCGGCACCATTACCGGCGAGCACGGCGTTGGCATGGAAAAAATCGACCAGATGTGCATCCAGTTTAAAAGCGCAGAATTGAGCCAGTTCCACGCGGTCAAAGCCGCGTTTGATCCTGACGGCCTGCTCAATCCAGGCAAGGCTGTGCCCACCCTGCACCGCTGCGCAGAATTTGGCGCGATGCACGTGCATCACGGCGCATTGAAGCACCCCGAACTGGAGCGTTTCTGATGGCGGATATTAGCGCAAGCCTGCAACAGCAAATTGAACAGGCCATCAGTCAGCGCACACCACTGAATATTTGCGGCAGCAATAGCAAAACATTCCTGGGGCACCCCGCCCAAGGCATAACGCTTTCAATTGCAGAACATCGCGGCATCGTCGAATACGATCCGCGCGAGCTGGTGTTGACCGCCCGTGCTGGCACTACTCTCGCCGAGATTGAAGCCACCTTGGCCGAGTCTGGACAAATGCTGGCTTTCGAACCGCCCCACTTTGGTGAACGAGCCACACTGGGCGGCACCATTGCCTGCGGACTTTCCGGGCCGCGCCGACCTTATGCCGGCAGCGCACGCGATGCGGTACTTGGCTGCAAAATAATCAATGGCAAGGGTGAAGTGCTGAGCTTCGGGGGCCAGGTCATGAAAAACGTGGCCGGTTACGATGTTTCACGTTTAATGGTGGGCGCTTATGGCACCCTGGCTGTGCAGCTGGAAGTAAGCTTAAAAGTGTTGCCCCGCCCTGCTGCCAGCCTGACCTTGATACAGGAATGCCCCGAGGCCGAGGCGATCAAACGCATGAGCCACTTACTTTCACAGCCGCTGCCGGTGGATGCAGCCAGTTATCATGCAGGCCATTGCTATCTCCGCGTCGCCGGTAGCGAACAAGCGGTTAAGCACGCACAGACACAACTGGGCGGCGATGTGGTCAAAAAATCCACACCCTTCTGGCATTCCTTGCGCGAACACCAGCTGCCATTTTTCCAAAGCGGCCTTCCTTTGTATCGCGTGATGGTCAAACCTGCCACGCCGCCCCTTAATATTACTGGAGAATGGCTGCTGGACTGGGGTGGTGCGCAGCGCTGGCTGAGCAGTGACGAACCCATTGCATCGATACGCAGCCGAGTTGCATCTGTGGGTGGGCATGTCAGCTTGTTCCGCGCATCCGAACAACAACAGGAAAGATTTACACCACTTGCTGCACCGCTGTTCAACATCCACCAGCGCCTGAAAAACAGTTTTGATCCGCACGGAATTTTCAATCCGGGTCGTATGTATCCGGGTCTTTAAATTAAAATTTTCGAAATTGAATAAAACTACACATCATCGAGAATGTAATTGGAACCATAAAAAAATCGCCTCGTCATTCCCGCGCAGGCGGGAATCCAGTGCTTTTATACAAAATGCTTTTTTGTCTTGCTGGATTCCCGCCTGCGCGGGAATGACGGCATCTGTATTGCGATTTATGTAAAGTATAAAAATAAATATGCAAACCGCCATTATTCACCATCCCAACGACTCCGCAGATATTGCCGAAGCAGAAAAAATCATCAACAGCTGCGTGCATTGCGGCTTCTGCAATGCGACCTGCCCCACCTATCAACTGTTGGGTGATGAACTGGATGGGCCGCGTGGCCGCATTTATCTGATCAAGGAAATGCTGGAAGGTAATGCTGTCACTCAAAAAACCCAGCTGCATCTGGATCGTTGCCTCACCTGCCGCGCTTGCGAAACCACCTGCCCTTCCGGCGTGCAATATGGCCGCCTGATCGATATCGGCCGCAATGAAATTGAAAAACGCAGCACCCGCCCGCTGTGGGATCGTCTGCTGCGGCAAATCTTGCTGGCCGTATTCCCAGACACCGAGCGTATGCGAATTGCACTCATACTGGGCAATCTGGCGCGTCCGCTGCTGCCTGGTTCGCTTCGTCGCAAAGTGCCGCGCTTGCGGCAAGCCCAGCCGCGAATTCAAACCCAACATATGCGCCGCATGTTGGTACTGGAAGGCTGCGTGCAGCCCCTCACCGCCCCCGCCACCAATGCCGCTGCCGCACGTGTGCTAGACAAATTGGGCATCAGCCTGATCAGTGCGCCCGATGCCGGATGTTGCGGTGCCATGCATCAGCACCTGTCCGCCCCCGAAGCCGCTCGCGAAAAAATGCGCCGCAATATCGATACTTGGTGGCCATATATTGATGACGGCATAGAAGCGATCGTGATGACCGCAAGCGGCTGTGGTGTAATGGTGAAAGATTATGGACACGCGTTGCAGGATGATCCTGCATACGCAGCCCGCGCCGCTCGCATCAGCAGCATGACAAAAGACCTGAGCGAAATTTTGCGCAATGAAGATCTTGCTAAGTTTGCAGACATCGGCAAAGGAAAACGTGTGGCATGCCAGTCTTCCTGCACCCTGCAACACGGACAAAAGCTGGGCGGCGTGGTTGAAAAAATTTTGCAGCAATGCGGTTTCACTTTGACGCCAGTGGCCGACAGCCACCTGTGCTGCGGTGCAGCCGGTACTTACACCTTATTGCAACCGGTATTGTCGCAGCAACTACTACAAAATAAACTGGCCGCGTTGCAGCAAGGCGAACCCGATGTCATCGTCACCAGCAATATCGGTTGCCAGCTACATCTGGAAAGCGCAGCCGGGATTCCGGTTAAGCACTGGATAGAATTACTTGATGCATAAACGCTTAACGGCTAATTAAAAAACCTTTGCCACAGAGATCACAGAGCACACAGAGAAAAACACAACTCTTCAAACTCAGGTTTTTCCTCTGTGATCTCTGAGTACTCTGTGGCTAATTATTTTTGTATTTTTTAAAGTTGAAAGGAAACACCATGTCGATCAAATCATTTCACCCTCCCCAACGTACCCTGATGGGCCCAGGCCCTTCCGATGTCAGTGCACGCGTACTGGCTGCGATGGCACGCCCTACCATCGGTCACCTCGACCCAGTGTTCGTCACCATGATGGATGAAATGAAAGTGCTGCTGAAATATGCTTTCAAAACCGACAACGAATTGACCATGCCGGTTTCCGCTCCCGGCTCGGCAGGAATGGAAACCTGCTTCGTCAACCTGGTTGAGCCTGGCGACAAGGTCATTGTGTGCCAGAACGGCGTGTTTGGCGGACGTATGAAAGAAAATGTGGAACGTTGTGGCGGTGTTGCGGTAATGGTGCAGGACGACTGGGGACGTGCCGTTGACCCGCAGAAACTTGAAGATGCGCTGAAAGCAAATCCGGATGCGAAACTGGTTGCCTTTGTGCACGCAGAAACATCTACCGGCGCCATCTCCGATGCAAAAACACTGGTGGAAATCGCGCACAAGCACAATTGCCTCACCATTGTGGATGCTGTCACCTCTTTGGCAGGTTCTCCGCTCAAGGTGGATGAGTGGAATATCGACGCCATCTATTCAGGCACCCAGAAATGCCTGTCATCCACCCCCGGCCTGTCGCCTATCAGTTTCAGCCCGCAGGCACTGGAGAAAATAAAAAATCGCAAAACCAAAGTGCAAAGCTGGTTTATGGACTTGAATCTAGTGATGGGCTATTGGGGCGGCACCACCAAACGTGCCTACCATCACACCGCTCCGATCAATGCACTGTATGGACTGCATGAATCACTGGTGATCTTGCAGGAAGAAGGAATCGAAAACTCCTGGACACGCCATCACAACAACCACCTCGCACTGCGTGCCGGACTCGAAGCCATGGGCCTGCAATTCATCGTACCGGAAAAGGAACGCCTGCCGCAACTGAATACCATCAGCGTGCCAGAAGGCGTGGATGAAGCCGCTGTGCGCAACATCCTGCTCAACGACTACCAGCTTGAAATCGGCGCAGGCCTGGGTGCTATGGCTGGCAAGGTATGGCGCATTGGTTTGATGGGGAACACCTCCAATCAACCCAATATTTTATTGTGTCTTGCAGCACTGGACGATGCACTTGGACGGCTCAAGGCACCGATCAATCATGGCGTGGCAGTGGCGGCAGCGAACAAGGCGTTTGCTGTCTAAAAAACTGCGTCCAACTAAAAACCCGCCGAGGCGGGTTTTTTTTCATGCTAAAAGTTCACTAGTGTCCGGTT
>JBCKTZ010000053.1:0-8539 GCA_038925245.1 Gallionellaceae bacterium | reverse complement strand
CGACTTATGCAAATCGAGATACTCTATTTTGGCCGTCCAAGTGAAAACTTGAAGCTCTCGCACGAAACCGTTAATTTACCCGCAGGAATTTCCACCTTGGGTGAATTGCTAGCGTGGTTGTGCCTGCGCGGTGACCACTGGGCGCAAGAATTGACCGAGGCACGGATTAAGTGCGCTATTAATCAGGAGTTTTCCGCTTGGGATGCGCAGATCAAAGATAAGGACGAGGTTGCGCTCTTTTCGCCTATCTCGGGAGGATGAGATGAGCGTCTCGATACAGCATGAAGATTTTGATGCGGGCGCGGTGATGGCCGAGTTGCGCGCCACCAGCAACAATGTGGGTGCCGTGGTCAGTTTTGTGGGTCTGGTGCGTGATTCAAGCTATGACGAAAAGGTTGAAAATATTTTAGTCGAGCATTATCCCGGCATGAGCGAGAATGCCTTGAATAAAATTATCGCCGAGGCCAAAACGCGATGGGATCTGCTGGCGGTGAAGGTGATACATCGCGTGGGCAGATTGGGGCCGAATGATCAGATTGTGCTGGTGGCGACCGCTTCATCGCATCGCGGACATGCGTTTTCAAGTTGCGAATTTATCATCGACTATTTGAAGACAGATGCGCCATTCTGGAAAAAGGAAGTAACACAGCAAGGGGGAGAATGGGTGGTTACCAAAGACAGCGATGTGCAGCGCATGGAGCGCTGGAATACCGGGAAGTGATGCTGCTTAACCTAGAAAAAGCAGTTCGATCCGCAGATTACGCAGATTAGATTGATTATCAAACAGATACAGAATAAATCTTCGCCACCAATTTAGTGACGATGGAAAAGCAGATAATCCTTTGTTGAATCTGCGTTAATCCGTGTAATCTGCGGACAACTGCCGTTTTTAGTCTTAAGTAAGAAGTTTTTAAAGATGAAAGAAGCTTGATATGAATAATGGATTAACGCATTTCGATAAAGCAGGCCAGGCGCACATGGTGGATGTGGGCGAGAAGAAGGAGACACGCCGCATCGCAAAAGCGACTGGGCGTATCGAGATGAATGCCAGCACACTGGCGCTCATTGCTTCGGGCTCGGCCAAAAAAGGCGACGTGCTGGGCATAGCACGCATTGCTGCTATACAAGGCAGTAAACGCACCTCTGAATTGATTCCATTATGCCACCCCCTTTACTTGACCAGTGTTGCGGTGGAGTTCACGCTGGATGAAGAAAGTAGTGCGGTAGACTGCACCGTGACCGCAGAAACCTTGGGCCGCACCGGCGTCGAGATGGAAGCTCTGGCAGCGGTGAGCATCGCCTTGCTCACCATTTACGACATGTGCAAAGCGGTGGACCGGGGCATGACGCTTACGCAAATCCGTCTGCTGGAAAAACAGGGTGGACGTTCGGGGCATTGGCAGGCTGCATAAAGTACAGGCCATTTGTTCTGGAAAGTAAATTTACGTAATACATTGATTGTATTGAAGTTTTTTAGATGATGTGGCACTTTAGGTAGGGTGCGCTGTGCGCACCATGGTGCGTGTGACGCACCCTACGATTGCCATTAGGCCGCGTCCGTTTAAGTTCCCAACAGCGTACGATGCTCGCTGAGTTGCAAATCGCAACACGCCGTACTGCAGCAATTTTATTTCGGCCGTTGCGCAGACTTGGGGCGGAAGGCGGTGATGATTTCAGTGTTGGTTTCAATGTATGGCCCGCCGATCAGGTCGATGCAGTAGGGTGTGGCGGCGAAGATTCCATCCAGTGTTTCCTTGATTGCTTTGGGTTGACCCGGCAAGTTGATAATCAGACATTGCCCACGCACCACAGCTACCTGGCGTGACAGGATTGCAGTAGGTACATACTTCAGGCTCACCGCGCGCATTTGTTCGCCAAAACCGGGCAGCACTTTGTGCGCTACCGCAAGGGTGGCTTCAGGTGTAACGTCACGCAGCGCGGGGCCGGTGCCGCCGGTGGTGAGTATCAGATGGCAGCCTTCATCGTCGGCCAGTTCAATTAAATTCGCTTCAATTATCGGCTGTTCGTCCGGTATCAGCCGGGTAATCGCTTGCCACGGGCTGCTCAGCGCGAGGGCAAACCAATCCTGTAATGCGGGCAGGCCTGCATCCTGGTAAACGCCGCTGCTGGCTCTGTCGCTGATTGAGACTAATCCGATAATCAGTTTGTTTGTTTGTGTAGTGTCTGTCATGATTTATCGATGATAACTTTCGTTTGATTGAACCTAGAAAAAGCAATTTGCCACAGAGAACACAGAGTTCACAGAGAGATATCAATGGGTTATCCACTTTCACCGAATCACCCAATGGTGAAAAGCCAAAACCTTTGAGTGCCGCGCTTTCTCTGTGACCTCTGTGTTCTCTGTGGCTTGATTTGCCGTTTTTAGCTTGAACGTGTGCAATACGCCAATACAGCCGCTAATCGCTTGCCTATATCAACTTGCCCGGATTCATCAGCCCCTGCGGGTCCAGCGCGAGCTTGATTCTACCCATCAGCTCTAATTCCAGTGCATTTTTGTAGCGGCGTATCTCTTCACGTTTGAGCTGCCCTAATCCATGTTCTGCGCTGATGCTACCGTTAAGTTTTGCTACGATGTCATACACAATCCGATTTACTTTCTGATTTTGAGAAAGGAAAGGGGCGTTGCGTATTGGCTCCGGCATGGAGGCATTGTAGTGGATGTTGCCGTCTCCGATGTGGCCGAAGGCGACGATGCGTACTCCCGGAAATTCACGCTTTAGGGCAGCATCGGCTAACTCGATAAATGCAGCTACGTTGCTAACAGGTACAGATACATCATGCTTGATGCTGATACCTTCTATTTTTTGTGCTTCGGAGATGTATTTGCGCAAGTTCCACCAGGAAGAGGCTAGCACTTTATCGTGTGTCACCAGATATTCAGTAATGCCGCCATCAAAGCTGTCCAATGCATTACGTAAAGCATCAAGCAGGGGCACATCGAGTACATCAGAAAGCTCTGTGATGATCATCCAGTTGTGGGATTGCTTGAAGGGCTCTGCCGTTTCCGGAAAGTGCCGCAAGACCAGATCCAGGCAGGGGCGAGCGACAATTTCAAAGGCACTGATACGGTCGCCGCAGTTGGCGCGCAGATGGGCAAACAAGGCTACGGCTGATGCAGGATTATGTACTGCCACACAGGCTGTTGCCAGAGAAACTGGACGGGGAAAAAGTTTTAACACAGCGGCAGTTATGATGCCTAGCGTACCTTCGGCACCGATAAATAAATGTTTGAGATCATAGCCGGTGTTGTCCTTGCGTAGGCTGCGCAGGCCATTCCAGATGCGGCCATCCGGTAATACGACTTCGAGCCCAAGCACTAGATCGCGCGTGTTGCCATAGCGCAATACGCCTATGCCGCCGGCATTGGTAGAGATATTGCCGCCAATTTCGCAGTGGGATTCGATGGCGGACAAGCTGAGTGGAAACAGACGATTATTTTGTGCGGCCAGGTCACGAATGTCAGCGAGAGTGCAGCCCGCTTCAACGGTCATGGTGTAATTGACCGCGTCAAAGGAGCGGATGGCGCTCATGCGTGACAGGTTGATCACTAGCTGCTGATCAAATATCGTGTGATCAATATTGGCCAGTGGCACTGATGCGCCACACAAACTGGTGTTACCTCCTTGAGGCACGATGGCAATGCGATGTGAAACACACAGCGCAACAAGCTCACTCACCTGCTGTGTGTTTGCAGGCAGGACGACAGCTAAAGCAGTGCCGCTGTAAACGCCGCGCTTGTCTTTGTAATAAGGCGCGGCAAATAGATCTGTCAGTACATTTTCTGCACCGACAATTTTGCGAAATGCATCTACCAGGTTTGTGGTCACAGCAGAGTTACCGGAGCGCCGACGTCCCCGTCGGCACTGTCATGAACAACTGCCGACGGGGACGTCGGCGCTCCCACTTCCCCACTACGCTGTCGCTACGTAGAGGACAAGAACCTGCAAGCAGGTGAAGGATAAATTTTGTAGGGTGGATAAGCACAGCGCATCCACCCTACCAATGCTCAAACAACTCTATCCGTCATTTGATGTGTTCCAGGGTGCTAGCCTTAGCCTAGCTTGCGCCAGATCTGAACTTTCCACAGATACAGCAATACTGTCAGAAGCAACAGGTAGGCAATAACGTAGATGCCCAATTGCTTGCGCTCTTCGGCATGGGGATCGGCAGCCCAGTTCAGGAATGCAGTCATTTCTTTGGCTTTGGTGATGATTTCTGCACGCTGTTTCACATCAGTGGCAGTGGAAATGCCGAGGATATCGGGCATGCGTGTGCTGGGATAAATATGGTTATTCGTTTCACCCTTGTCATTGACATAGAAGCCCGTCAGGAAAGAATACAAATAATGTACCCCGCCGTCACGCGCAATTGCCATCAAGCTTAGATCAGGCGGCATGGCTCCACCAAAGGCTATCGCTGCGGCTTCTGGCGGCATTTGCGCCATGATGCGGGTGTTAAGCGGATTACTGCCGCGCCACGTATCAATCATTGCAGAAGCTACGCCCAGCGTGAGCATGTCGTTGTATCTGATGTATTTGAGTGCATGACATGAAACGCAATTATTCACCACGAGTTCTGCCCCGCGCAACACTGAGGCACGATCAGCAGGAATTTTTTCCATATTCAGTTCTACTGCTGGAGGTGCTGCGTTTACAGCACCTGAAAATGCAAACAACAACAGGGGAATGATTAATCGTTTGTTCATTTATTTCACCTATAAGCTGAGAATATGTTTGTTAAACGGGGTAAATCGGATATTCCCAACACCTTGAGAATATCCTCTTTAAGCGTAATTTTTTTCAGGAATGACGACGCTTATGTTTTTGACGGTGTTCAGCTTTTTGTGTTTCTTCGTCCTTGATCAATGTCTCCAACTCTGCCGGCAAGCCGCGGGCACGCAAGTACTTTTCCTCTTTGATGGATACCCATGGCAACAGCAGGAATACCGAGAAGTAGAATACCGTGGCGAATTGTCCCAATAAGGCTGTTCCTGGTGTAACCGTTGTGGCGCCTACGTAGCCGAGCACAAGTATGTTCACAATAAACAGGTAAAACATGGTGCGGTAGAATGGACGATAACGCGCCCCGCCAGGAATTTTTGAGCGGTCAAGAAATGGCATCGCCGCAAAAATTAACACGGACAATCCCATTGCAACAACACCACCGGCCAGGTCAGGTACGGCACGCAAAATCGCGTAGAACGGCAGGAAATACCATTCTGGAACTATATGGGTGGGCGTTTGAAAGGGATTGGCTGGGACATTGTTTGACGACATGATCAGTGTGTCAGGCAGGAAAAATACAAATACACTGAACACGATCAGGTACACACCCAGTCCATACAAATCCTTGATCGTAAAATAGGGATGGAAAGGGATGTTGTCTTTTGCTGCAAGCGTAATCCCGGAGGGATTGCTGCTCTTCACGGTGTGCAACGCGATCAGATGAACTACCACTGCACCGACAATAATAAACGGAAACAGGAAATGCAGCGCATAAAAGCGTGTCAGTGTTGCATCACCCACCTGAAAGTCTCCACGCAACCAGATGACAACGTAATCGCCTATGAAGGGTGTGGCGCGGAACAGGTTAGTAATAACTGCTGCGCCCCAATAGGACATTTGTCCCCAAGGCAACAGGTAACCAAAAAATGCGGTAGCCATCAACAGCAGCAACAGACCTTGACCAGTCCACCACATTAACTCGCGCGGCGCCCTGTAAGATCCATAGTACAGGGTGCGGGCCATATGGATATAGATGATAGCAAAGAATGCTGAAGCGCCGCTTGAGTGAAGAAAGCGTATTAACCATCCATAGTTTACATCACGCATGATGTGTTGAATGGAATCAAATGCCATGCCAACATCGGCCTTGTAATGCATAGCCAGAAAGATGCCGGTGACAATCTGTATTACCAGGGCGATGCCGGCAAGCGAACCAAAATTCCACCAGTAACTCAGATTGCGCGGAGTAGGGTACTCGACGAGAGAGTGCTGTACAAAACTGGTTAGCGGAAAGCGCCGGTCTATCCACGCAAGAGTGCGTTTGATCATAGAAATCTCCAAAAGAATTAGCCGATAAGAATTTTGTTGGCGGTTACGAATTTGTAGGGTGGCACTTCAAGATTCTTGGGTGCCGGCCCCTGTAAAATTCGGCCACTGTTGTCATAAGTGCTGTTGTGGCAGGCACAGAGCCAACCCTCAGCGTTACGGTTTGGTACGCATCCTAGGTGTGAGCAGATGCCGACCACTACCAGCCATTCTGGGTTTTGTACGCGCTTTTCATCGGCTTCAGGATCTTTCAGGCTGACCGTTGCCTGCATTTTGCTGATTTCTTCAGGAGTGCGATGAACAATAAAAACTGGTTTCCCCTGCCAGGCTACGGTGTGTGTTCCGCCCGGTGGAATGTGAGAGATATCAACTTCAGTGGTGCCACCTGCAAGTACATCCTTGCTTGGGTTCATGCTGTGTATGAATGGAAAGCTCGCAGCCGCTACACCACCTGCCCCCACAACGGTTGTTATTGCGCCCAAAAAATTTCGACGCTGCGGGTTCTCTACACTATCCGATCCAGACATGGTTACCTCCTGTAAGTTGAAGCTGATTATAGGGCAGCTCTAAAAATTCAAACTTCGTCGAGTTGCTGCGCTTCTCATAATTTTTTATCGCTACATGTCATACATATGTAGCGATAAAAAATTTGCGAGCATCCGCTTCGCGGATTGTCACGCTCAGAATATTGAATTTTTAGAGATACTCTGTAGTATATAACTAAATAGCCTTTTTTTTGTATATTCAAGCTCCAAGCATCCGGACATCATGCTCAGGGTAGGGAAGCTCAGTGAACTCTGGTGAGTGGTGAGTTGTAAGTTGTAAGTAAAAACACATGTTCCACTTACCACTCACCACTTACCACTCACCACTCACCCAGGTTTAAACCATGACAGCTTTTTCCTGAGACTTACAACCCCCCCAATGATGATCAAGGTGGGGGCTTGTAGTGTTTTCACTTCAGGATTGCACGGTAAGGTTGCTAGAGTACCGCAAATAACCCTTTGGCGGGGTGTGGTTCCTTGTTGAACGATGGCAGCAGGGGTAGTTGCCGGTAGGCCATGTTTTATCAGCTGGGCGCACAGTATTTCAAGTCCTGGTAGTCCCATGTATACCACGATGGTCTGCTTGGGACGGGCGAGCATCTCCCAGTCCAGATCCATGCTGTTATCTTTTAGATGACCGGTTACGAAAACGCAGGATTGCGCGTAGTCACGGTGGGTAAGGGGTATGCCGGCGTAGGTTGAAACGCCCGATGCCGCGGTAATGCCGGGTACCACCTGGAAGTTGATTTTGTGTTCTGCCAGTTTTTCGATTTCTTCGCCACCGCGTCCGAAAATAAACGGATCGCCGCCCTTGAGGCGCAATACACGTTTGCCTTCGAGCGCGAGTCTGACCAGTAGGTCGTTTATGCCTTCTTGAGGCAAGGAATGGTTGCCGCTCTCCTTGCCTACATAAATGCGATCTGCATCGCGGCGGGTCATTTCCAGTATTGGTTTGGATACAAGATTGTCATACAGTACGACATCAGCTTTCTGCATCAATCTTAGTGCTTTGAAAGTCAGCAAATCGGGATCGCCGGGACCGGCACCCACTAGGTAAACTTCGCCCACCGTTGTTTGTTCACCCCGACTTTCGTTCTCCATCATTGTATTCAGCATAGCCTCGGCTGCGGCTTCGTCTCCGGCGAATATCTTTTCAGCGATAGGCCCTTCAAAAACATTTTCCCAGAAGATGCGTCGACGGGCTGGATTGATCACATGTTTTTTGACTGCGGACCTGAAGCGTGCGGAGAAGGACGCCAATTGGCTATAGGCATGCGGAATCATGGTTTCCAGTTTTCCGCGCAGCATTCTGACTAGTACCGGGGATGCACCACCACTGGAGAAGGCTACGATGATGGGGGAGCGGTCAAGGATGGCGGGCATGATGAAGCTACAAAGGGCGGGGTTATCAACCACATTAACTGGAATATTTTTCCGCTTGGCATCTGTGGAAACCGCCACATTGGTTTCCTCTTCGTCAGTAGCGGCGATGACCAGAATATGCTCGTTCAGATGTGTAGCGTTATAACGTTCAGCAATATGGGTAATACCTGCCATGCCTGCGAAACCGGGGCTTAGTGCGGGTGAGACTATCGTGACTAGTGCACCGGCTTGCAGCAGCATAGAAGTTTTTCTTAAGGCAACATCACCGCCACCTATGACGAGACATTTTTTGCCTTTTACATCTAAAAAAATTGGTAAATAATCCATTTCAACCTCTGATATTTTTCTGTGACTTAGTGTTTGTTGTATAGCTAGTATCAAGTAACAGTTTATAACTGTGGATAAATTTTTGTAGGGTGGATAAGACGCGCAGCGTCGCATCCACCATGCGTCCGGTGGATGCGCACCTTGCGGCGCTTATCCACCCTACCAATGCTCAAACTAACAGCCGCTCCTACAGACCCCCTTGTATCGCGAACA
>JBCKTZ010000052.1:0-9255 GCA_038925245.1 Gallionellaceae bacterium | reverse complement strand
TCGGCTCCTGTTTAATTTCGCTTACCAGCTCGGCGTGCAGCACATGGTCGTGTTCGTCCAGCACCAGCACGGCACGGGCAGTGACACCGCTTAGTGCGGAATCGGCGATTTTCACGCCGTAGTTGCGCATGAAGTCGCGACCGCGCATCAACGACAAGTTGGTGATGTTGTTCAAGCCTTCCGCCCCGCAGAAGCGTGCCATTGCAAACGGCAGGTCGGCGGAAATAACAAGTACCACGGTGTTTTCCAGCTTGTCTGCGGCTTCGTTGAATTTGCGGGTTGAAGTTGCACACACAGGAGTATCCAGGCTGGGTACGATGTTTAGGATTTTGCGTTTACCAGCAAAATCCTTCAGTGACACATCCTTCAAATCTTTATCGACCAGCGTAAATGCTGGAGCGGCTTCTCCCACCTGTGGAAAAGTACCAAACAAGGTGATTGGTTCGCCACCTAAAGTGACTGCGGTTTTGTTAGATTTCTCTTTGGTCATGATGCTTCCTTTTTTATGAATGTTGTGTCGTAGGGGCGGATTGCATCCGCCCTGCGTGCTCCTACAGTTTAATTTGAATCTGCGTAGGACTCGATAGGCGGGCAGCCGCAAATCAGATTCTTGTCGCCGCGTACGTTATCGATGCGGCCCACGCTGGGCCAGAACTTGTTGTCGCGTACCCAGTGTAAAGGATAAACCGCCTTTTCTCTGGAATAGCTATGGCTCCAGTTGTCGGCAATAACTGATTCGGCCGTGTGCGGGGCATTTTTGAGCAGGTTGTCAGCTTTGTCCACTTTGCCAGATGTAACCTCGTCGATTTCTTTGCGTATAGCAATCATCGCCGCGCAGAAACGATCGAGCTCTTCTTTCGATTCGCTTTCTGTGGGCTCCACCATCAGCGTATCCACCACGGGGAAGGAGGTGGTCGGGGCATGGAAACCATAGTCCATTAAGCGCTTTGCAATGTCGGTCACTTCCACACCCTCACTCTTGAAGCCACGGCAATCAAGAATCATTTCGTGTGCGCAACGGCCATTTTTGCCGCTATACAAAGTGGAATAGTGATCTTTCAGCATCTCCTTGATGTAATTTGCATTCAGGATCGCAATACGCGTCGCTTCTGTCATGCCGTCACCGCCCAGCATTTTGATATAGCCATAGGAGACCAGCAGGATCAGTGCGCTGCCGTAAGGCGCGGCAGATACCGCACCGATGCCCTGCTCGCCGCCCGTTTTTACCAGCGGGTGCGAGGGCAGGAAGGGTACCAGATGTTTGGCTACCCCAATCGGCCCCATGCCGGGGCCGCCACCGCCGTGAGGAATGGCAAAGGTTTTGTGCAGGTTCAAGTGACACACGTCCGCACCGATATTGCCGGGGCTGGTCAAGCCTACCTGAGCATTCATGTTAGCGCCGTCCATATAAACCTGGCCGCCGTTGGTGTGAATAATTGCGGTGATATCGCGGATGCTTTCTTCGTACACGCCGTGCGTGCTGGGGTAAGTTACCATCAAGCAGGACAGGTCGTTCTTGTGCGCCTCGGCTTTTTCGCGCAAATCGCTAACGTCAATATTGCCCATTTTGTCACATTTCACCAGCACGATTTTCATGCCGCACATCGCCGCAGTAGCAGGATTGGTGCCGTGCGCAGAGGTCGGGATCAAAGCAACATTGCGATGCGCATCGCCGCGTGACTGATGATAAGCCTGTATCACCAGCAAGCCTGCGTACTCACCCTGTGCGCCGCTATTGGGTTGGAAACTCATTTTGGCAAAGCCGGTAATCTCGCTCAGTGCGCTATCCAGATCGGCAATGACTTCCTGGAAGCCTGCTGCTTGGTCAGCCGGCACGAAGGGATGTACGTTGGCAAATTCCGGCCAGGTAAGCGGAATCAGTTCGGATGCAGCGTTCAGTTTCATGGTGCAAGAACCCAGCGAAATCATCGAGTGCGTCAGCGACAAATCCTTGTTTTCCAGACGCTTGATGTAGCGCATCATTTCCGATTCGGAATGATAGGTGTTGAACACCGGATGCTGCAGGATGGCGGACTGGCGTGTCTTTATCAACGCGCTTTGCTTGAAGATGTGTTCCTCAGTCAGCTTGCTGCCAGACTTGCCGCACGCATTTGCAAACACAGCTATGATTGCATTTAACTCATCAAAACTGCTGGTTTGATCAACCGAAATAGTGAGCGCATTGTCGAGATAACGGAAGTTGATGTGCGCTGCTTCTGCCAAAGAACGAATTTTTGCATTGTCAGTCCCGCTGATTTTGATGGTATCGAAATACACGCCATCATCCATTTTGTAGCCCAGATTTTGCAGTTCGGCTGCCAGCGCAATCGCGGAGGAATGCACTTGTTGCGCGATGCCTTTTAATCCTTCAGCGCCGTGATACACCGCATACATGCCCGCCATAATCGCCAGCAATGCTTGCGCGGTACAAATGTTGGACGTCGCCTTGTCGCGGCGAATGTGCTGCTCACGAGTCTGCAAGGCCATGCGCAAAGCCTGATTGCCATGTGCATCCACTGATACGCCGATAATGCGACCGGGTATCGTGCGCTTGTAGGCATCACGGCAGGCAAAGAAAGCGGCGTGCGGGCCGCCGTAACCCATCGGCACACCAAAGCGTTGCGAGCTGCCGATTACCACATCCGCGCCCCATTCACCGGGAGGTGTCAACATTACCAGGCTCAATAAATCTGCTGCCACCGCAGTCGTTATTCCATTTGCTTTGGCCTTGGCAACAAATGCGGCGTACTCGTGTACCTTGCCATCAGCTGTTGGATATTGCAGCATTGCACCGAAAATACTAGCGTCTAGCGTCACGGTTTTAAAATCGGCTATCACCAGCTCGATGTTCAAGGGTGCTGCGCGTGTCTTTAATAGCGCTATGGTTTGCGGAAAGCACTCATGCGATACGAAAAATTTGTTGCTGCCCTTTGCTGCCGCATCGCGGCTACGATTGCTGTACAACATCGCCATCGCTTCTGCTGCTGCAGTGGCCTCATCCAGCAAAGAAGCATTCGCGATTTCCATACCGGTTAGATCCATGATCATGGTCTGGAAATTAAGCAGCGCTTCCAGACGACCCTGCGAAATCTCGGCTTGATAAGGCGTGTAGGCGGTATACCAGCCCGGATTTTCCAGAATATTACGCTGGATTACTGCAGGCAGAATGGTGTTGTAATATCCCAGCCCGATATAGGTTTTGAAGTTTTTGTTCTTCGCAGCAATCGTGCGCAAATGCTTGTGGTATTGATATTCGGTCATACCCGTGGGCAAACTCAACGGCTTCTTTAAACGGATAGACGCAGGCACAGTCTGGTTGATCAACTCATCAACCGAGCTAGCGCCGATTTTTTTAAGCATTGCGGTAACATCGTCAGGGCCTGGGCCGTTGTGGCGGTTTACAAATTTGTCAGTGGTAATCATGAGTAGGCTTCTAAAATTTTATGCGCAAGAGGGATAATAATTTAAACTCTTTATTTCTAAGCGAGACAAGGCGCGAAAAAAATTTAAGCACGCCGCATATGTTTTATATGCAAGCGTTTAAATTTTTTGAGTAACGCCGTATCGCGACGAAATAAAGATTTTCAGTGGGCTTGGCTGTCTACGTGGGCCTGATAGGCTGCCGCATCCATCAGCGCAGCGACATCTGCTGCATTGTCCGGCTGCATTTTGAACAGCCATGCGCCGAATGGGTCGCTGTTGATTTTCTCGGGCTCATTAGTCAATTCATCATTGATCCCGGTGATTGTTCCATTGACGGGGGCATAGATGTCAGCAGCAGCCTTGACGGATTCAACCACCGCGCATTCTTCCTTTGCCTTAACCTTGCGCCCCACGGCAGGGCTTTCCACAAACACCATGTCGCCCAGCAACTCTTGCGCATGTTGTGTAACACCAACAGTGATGGTGCCGTCGGCTTCTGTTTTTACCCACTCGTGAGACGCTGTGTATTTTAGATCGGATGGATTGCTCATGATTATTTCCCCTGATAAATGAATATATAAATTAAAATTTAAACCAAACCTTTGCCGTTGCGCACGAAGGGATATTTCACCACTTTCGCGTTCAACAATTTGTCGCGTACTGAAATTTGTACTATATCGCCGATCTGTACTGCCGCAGGTACGCGAGCCAGTGCTATGGACTGATTGAGAGTAGGCGAGAAACTACCGCTGGTTATTTCACCATCGCCATGGCTGCTTTTTACCACCTGATGATCGCGCATCACACCGCGATCCTGCAACACCAGACCAACCAGCTTGCGCGTAGCAGGCTGGGCCAGCAGCGCAGCCTTGCCGATGAAATCACGCTCGCTTTTCAGGTCTACCGTCCATGCCAGACCGGCTTCGAGCGGGTTGATGGTTTCATCCATATCGTGGCCATACAGATTCATGCCCGCCTCCAGACGCAAGGTGTCGCGTGCGCCCAGGCCGATAGGTTTGACCCCCGCCTCAGCCAGCGCCTGCCAGAAATAAGGAGCAGGCTTGACCGGCAGCATGATTTCAAAACCATCTTCACCGGTGTAGCCGGTGCGTGCCACAAACATCGCGCCCATTTCCACTGCGTTAAACGGCTTGAGATTTTCTGCTAGCTCCTGCAAGCCGGGCATGGCCTGCCATAATTTGGCCGCTGCATTGGGACCTTGCACCGCGATCATCGCAAGGTCAGGGCGCGGCGTGATTTCCAGCTTGGGTGTCCCCCTATCCACAGCCCCCTCGCTTTGCTTTCCCACGGCAGGGGCAAGAGCAAACGCCTCACCTCCCTGCGGGAGATGCCTAAAAAATTCTTCGGCCTGTTGCTTGATCCACAGAATATCTTTTTCTGCCGTCCCTGCGTTTACGACCAGACGGAACCAAGATTCATTCATGAAATAGACTATCAGGTCGTCGATTACGCCGCCTTCAGTTTTCAGCAAGCAGGAATAAAGCGCTTTGCCCGAGCTCTGTAATTTGTCGACGTTGTTGGCAAGCAGATAGCGCAGAAAATCGCGTACACCTTCACCGCGCAAATCAACAACACGCATATGCGAAACGTCGAACATGCCGGCATCGGTGCGCACCTGCTGATGTTCTTCAACCTGCGAACCGTAATGCAGCGGCATATCCCAGCCGCCAAAATCAACCATTTTTGCGCCCATCGCGCGGTGTGCAGCATTGATGGGAGTGGTCTGGAGAGTCATTAAGTTTACTTTCTAAAACGAAAAAAGGCGTAGCAGAAAAATTCTGCTACGCCCCATCTGTCCTCTTTACCTGAGAGATTACAACTTGCGTTGTGTGCCCCTTCGGTGGTCCTTAACTTTTAATTCGCGTTGCGAATTAAAAGTTAAGGACTCTCTCCAGATTTGCCTAATCCAACGGTTCATGTGCCTGAGCGGTTACGGGTGTTGCGCCTTCGGCGGTGCGCCCCGGTTGCAGGGCTGCACGCTCTCCCATTGGTATGAACGGCAGACGGCACTATACCGGAAGCGCGTGCAGCCGACAACATCAAGCAAGACGATATTCAATTTTATTGAATATAATCAAATACTTAAAAATATTACAGGAGCCATGTATGTTGCCGTCAATAGTCTTGCCACCCATCGCAGCTTAAAAAACTATACCTTGCAGCTCATATCTTGTCCGCAACATAAAGGAGATTTGATCTTGCCATGGCCATTCGGGCATTTCGAAACTTGCACTGTATTGCCGTCATCAAGCTTGATGCTGTCATTCACCAACGGAGCGTCACATTTTCCACAGGTTGCATTTACGCTCATTCCACATTTAGAACATTCATATGTCGCCATTTGAGTCTCCAAAAAAGTTATACAAATAAACAAACAAACCAATTCGCATCGTGACGCAAATCTGCTTGATTTGCAAATCGGCATTCCCGAGACGTGAGTAGGGACGATACTCATTTCCAGAATGAGCCGCTGGGTAAATGTTACTTATTGCATTGATACTTTGGGTGGCTGCAAGTAAAGGGCATCTCAGGGAGGGGATGGAAATGTTCGCTGCTTGAATGTGTTACTGAGGGTAAAACAAAAACAAGCGGTATCCAGCAGGTTTGAGGTCGGTGGTGTTGAGGTGCAGGTTAATGGAGGCTTCACGATTAGCAGAAAGACCCTGTTTGTCATCCTCCTTGGGCGGCAAGTAATCAGCCGGACTGAAGTTGCGGCGTGCAATCGCATTATCCTGGATATCGGTCAGGGTGAGCTCAATGCTTGGATAGCCTATGGCGTAGGGTGCGCTGCTACGCAGCAGGGCGTGCATGGTGATGATATTGATTTGCGTCGGATCAGCTTCCAGTCCGGATGATTCAATACTGATCAAGTCTACTTTTTGTGGCAGCGGAAGGGTGCAATTGAGTTGTGAGCAAATTTTCAGCATCACGGGTTTAATTCCGGGCAAGCGTGCTGCAATTTCAACGCGGAAAAAATAGGTCGCCTCCAGCACCAGGACGAGTCCAAATATTACTGAACCTATTGCCAGCAGCATGGTGAGTCTGGGTGATGCAGGAAGGGGCTTGGGGGCCACGTAAACATCGGATATGTGACTGAAGTCGTTGGCCAGCCGTGCAGCGGCGTCCGGGGAAATTGACACTGAGTTGCCTTTATCAGCATAGTGGTCGTATACAGCGAGTAAACCGGTGGCTTCATCAATGTCATCTAGCATCAACGGTAGGTCAAGCCGTTGCGGTTGTGTGTAGAGATTGTCGACCGCATTAAAAACGCTCTCGCACTTTCCGCAACGCACCAATCCTCGGTGGGCATTGCGCTGCTCTGCAGTTATTTTGAAGTGTGTGCCGCAATGAGGACATTGGGTGATGTCTGTCATTTTTTAATTCCTGACAAACATGCCCAGCCGTCTTCAATCACAGCAGGGTTGAGGTTAAACCATTGTGAGTAGACCTGCATCACGTCGCTTGCCTGCTCACTGAGTACGCCCGAGAGTACGATACGACCGCCCTGACGCGTGGCACTGGCCAGCAGCGGCGCGAGCATTTTGAGTGGATTGGTGAGGATGTTGGCAACGACGATGTCGGCGGGCTGAAGTTCGCCATCAGGCAGATTGAATTCAGCCTTGACCTGATTGGCCAGTGCATTGTCTCTGCTGGATTGCACCGCTTGTGCATCCACATCAATTCCAACTGTTTTGCCTGCTCCTAGCTTCATCGCTGCAATGGCCAGAATCCCTGAACCGCAACCGTAATCCAGCACGCTTTCGCCACCGCGTATGTTTTCATCTAGCCAGCGCAGGCATAAACGGGTAGTCGGATGGCTACCCGTGCCAAAGGCAAGGCCGGGATCAAGCACAATATTGATCGCAGTGTTATCAACCGGGGTATGCCAGGTCGGCACTATCCACAGGCGTTGCGAGATGCGGATGGGATCGAACTGGGATTGCGTTAAGCGCACCCAGTCATTGTCTTGTAGCTGGGTAATTTGATGCGGAGGCGATTGCAGCAAACCCGCTGCAATCGATGCTTGCAGCAGTATTTTTTCCACGTCTGCATCCGCTGAAAATAATGCGGTAACAGCATTGTGCAACCATAAGTTTGAGGTTGGTTCACCGGGTTCGCCAAAAATCGCTTGCTCCTGCGGGGTGTCGGCATCCGCGTCGTGCATGTCTACCGACAGTGCGCCAAATTCGAGCAAGGCTTCACTCAGGCTCTCCGCATATGCGGCGTCAGCAGTGACGGTTAGCGACAGCCACGCCATGTTATTTTACCTTGTTGCGCTCGGCCAACTTGTGTTCGAGGTAATGAATGTTTGTGCCACCGTGAATAAAGGCAGCGTCCTGCATCAGCTCCTGGTGCAATGCAATGTTAGTATCGATGCCTGCAACCGCCATCTCGGACAAAGCAATGCGCATGCGGGCGATGGCCTGATCGCGTGTGTCGCCATAAGCAATGATTTTCCCTATCATCGAATCATAATGTGGCGGAACCACATAGTTGGTGTAAACATGGGAGTCCACCCGGATGCCGGGGCCACCGGGAGGGTGCCAGGTGGTGATGCGGCCAGGTGAAGGGGTGAATTTGAACGGATGCTCTGCGTTGATGCGGCACTCGATGGCGTGGCCTTTCAGCACCACATTTTTCTGTTTAAAACTCAATTTCTCACCGGCCGCAATCTTGATTTGCTGCTGCACGATATCGATGCCGCTAATCATTTCGGTGACCGTATGTTCAACCTGTAGGCGGGTATTCATTTCGATGAAATAAAACTCGTTATTTTCATACAGGAACTCGAAGGTACCCGCACCGCGATAACCAATTTTGCGGCAGGCTTCGGCGCAACGTTCGCCGATCTTGTCACGCAATTTTACATTCAACAATGGAGCAGGCGCCTCTTCCAATACCTTCTGGTTACGCCGTTGCATAGAGCAATCACGATCACCCAGATACACCGCATTACCATGGGTGTCTGCAAGCACTTGAAACTCGATGTGTCGCGGATTCTCCAGAAATTTCTCCATGTATACCACGGGATTATTAAAGGCCGCTTGAGCCTCTGCGCGTGTAATGGCAACAGCATTGAGCAGTGCCGCTTCGGTATGCACGACGCGCATGCCACGGCCGCCACCGCCACCTGCAGCCTTGATGATGACTGGATAACCGATACGGCGTGCAATCTTGACGATAGCCGCTGGGTCTTCCGGCAGCGCGCCTTCCACACCGGGTACGCAGGGCACGCCAGCCTTGTTCATGGCAATTTTGGCGGAAACTTTATCGCCCATCAAGCGGATGGTTTCCGGTTTGGGGCCGATAAATACAAAGCCGCTTTTTTCCACGCGCTCGGCAAAATCGGCATTTTCCGACAGAAAGCCGTAGCCCGGATGGATAGCCTGGGCATCGGTCACTTCTGCGGCGCTGATGATGGCGGGGATATTCAGGTAGCTCAGCGATGAAGAAGCTGGGCCAATACAGACCGACTCATCCGCCAGCTTGACGTATTTGGCTTCTGCATCTGCTTCGGAATGTACTGCAACGGTTTTTATGCCCATTTCGCGGCAGGCACGCTGAATACGCAATGCTATTTCCCCGCGGTTAGCGATTAGAATCTTTTCAAACATTTTTTATCTCCGCGATGAAATAGCATTCACGGCCTGCAGCCGCTGTGCGCATTATTCCGAGTTTCAGTGACGTATTAGCAGGCTTGTATGCGCTGGCAGAGATGCGGCGTTTTTTGTCAAACATGGTTAACCCTATAAAAAGCATTTGGCCACAGAGAACACAGAGAGCACAGAGTAGATACAATGCATTGGCCAC
>JBCKTZ010000051.1:0-9569 GCA_038925245.1 Gallionellaceae bacterium | reverse complement strand
AAACTGTAAGCATCCATTTCTAGTGGAGATAAATAACTTCTACCCCCACCCTAGCCCTCCCCCTGCATGGGGGAGGGAATGTGATGTTTACAGTTTCGCTTTAACCCAAGCACTGACCCCAGCCAACGCCGCCGCCAAATTCTCCGGCTGCGTCCCACCAGCCTGTGCAATGTCCGCTCGCCCCCCACCCTTGCCACCCACCTGCAACGCAACAAAGTTCACCACATCACCCGCTTTAACTTTAGCCGTAAGATCGGCTGTCACGCCCGCAATCAAACTCACCTTTCCTTCACTGACAGAGGCCAATACCAGCACCGCGGACGTTTGTTTGTCTTTGAGTTTTTCTAGTGTTTCACGCAAGGTTTTGCTGTCTGCGCCATCCAGCACCGCAGCCAATACTTTCACGCCATTAACATCCACCGCTTGGGTAATCAAATCAGCTCCTTGTGTAGCAGCCATTTTGGATTTCAATGCGGCCAATTCTTTTTCCAAAATTTTGACGGAACCCTGTACCAGCGCGATGCGCTGAATGAGGTCTTGCGGTTGCGCTTTGAGCATTGCTGCAGCTTCGCTAACGCGTGATTCGAGTTGCTGCACCCATGACACGGCGACCTCGCCGGTGATCGCTTCAACACGGCGTATGCCTGCGGCGATGCCGCTTTCTACCAGGATTTTAAACAGGCCAATATCGCCCGTGCGTTTGACATGGGTACCACCACACAGCTCGGTAGAGAATTCTTTCATGCCGATGACGCGAACTTCATCGCCGTATTTTTCGCCAAACAGTGCCATCGCACCGGCTTTAATGGCATCGTCATAGGACATGACATTAGTACTCACATCGGCATTGGCAAGAATCGCACGGTTCACACGGTTTTCTACTTCGCGGATTTGTTCTCCCGTCATGGGGCCATTGTGAGTAAAGTCGAAACGGGTTTTTGTGGCATCGACGAGCGAACCTTTTTGCCCGACGTGCTCACCCAATACATCGCGCAGGGCTTTGTGCATGAGGTGGGTAACAGAGTGGTTACGCATGGTGGCATTGCGTGCCGCTTCATCCACTGCCGCATCCACGGTGTCGCCCACCTTGATTTCGCCGCTGATCAAACGACCGTGATGGCCGCTTACATCGGACTGTATTTTTAAGGTATCTTCTACGGCGAATACATTTTTACCTTGCATGAACAGCACGCCTATATCGCCCACCTGACCGCCAGACTCGGCGTAGAACGGCGTGTTGGCTAGCACCACAACACCTGATTCATCGGCGGACAATTTTTGCACGGTTACACCCTCACGATACAAGGCGATCACTTTGCTTTGCGTGGTGAGTTTGTCGTAGCCCTGGAACACGGTTTTTGCGCCGTCATATTCCAAGCCAGCGGCCATTTTAAATTTTCCTGCGGCACGTGCCATGTCACGCTGGCGCGCCATGGCGGCATCAAAAGCAGCTTCGTCCACGCTTAGCTTGCGCTCACGACAGACGTCTGCCGTTAGGTCTAGCGGAAAGCCAAAGGTGTCATGTAATTTGAAGGCCAAGTCACCATTGAGCACAGTTTTGCCAGACTTTTCTACAGCGACAAGTTCCGTTTCCAGAATTTCCATACCATTTTCGATGGTCACGAAAAAGCGTTCTTCTTCCATGCGCAATACTTCGGTGACGCGGTCCTTGGCTTTGCTTAATTCTGGATAGGCCACGCCCATCTCGTGTACCAAGGTCTCTACAATTTTATGGAAGAAGGCAGCACGGCAACCCAATTTGTAACCGTGGCGTATCGCCCGTCTAATAATCCGACGCAATACATAGCCGCGTCCTTCGTTGCCGGGAATCACACCATCCACAATCAGGAAGGAGCAAGCACGGATATGGTCGGCGATGACTTTAAGCGAATTATTGTTCAGGTCTGCGGTATTGGTAACGCGTGCCGCTGCTTTGATTAGGCTTTGAAACAGGTCGATTTCATAGTTGGAATGCACATGTTGCAGCACGGCTGCAATACGCTCCAACCCCATGCCGGTATCCACTGACGGTTTCGGCAGCGGATGCAAAACACCCTGCTCGTCGCGGTTGAATTGCATGAACACGTTGTTCCAGATTTCAATATAGCGGTCACCGTTTTCATCGGGTGAGCCAGGAGGGCCACCAGCAACTTCTGGGCCGTGGTCGTAAAAGATTTCGGAACATGGACCGCAGGGGCCGGTATCCGCCATCTGCCAAAAGTTATCGGAAGCGTAACGCGCGCCCTTGTTGTCGCCGATGCGCACGATGCGCTCGGCAGGCACGCCGATTTCTTTGTTCCAAATATCGTAAGCCTCATCATCTTCGGCATACACGGTGACCCACAATTTATCTTTGGGCAGCTTGTAAACTTCTGTCAGCAACTCCCATGCATATTGAATCGCATCGCGCTTGAAGTAATCGCCGAAGCTAAAGTTGCCCAACATTTCAAAGAAGGTATGGTGACGCGCGGTGTAACCCACGTTTTCCAGATCATTGTGTTTGCCACCGGCGCGCACGCAGCGCTGCGAAGAAGTGGCACGGGTGTAGGGACGCTTGTCATGACCGAGGAAGCAATCCTTGAACTGCACCATGCCGGAATTAGTGAACAACAGGGTGGGATCGTTGCCCGGCACCAGCGCGCTGGAAGGCACGATGGTATGGCCTTTGGAGGCAAAATAATCAAGGAATTTCTGACGGATTTCACTGCTTTTCATGGGGTCACCAGTATCTCTAAAACGGGGCAATTTGCAAAGGCGTAATAATACCATCCGATGCCTGCTCTGCGCTAACCCGGATGTTTCAAGCAATGCGGGGCTTATGTACTCGATATAAAGGCATCTGTGTGGAGCGACTGTTAGCCGCGAAGCTTTTGTGTAACACGGTTATCGCGGCCGCTCCAGGATATTCTTAAGTTCCGTCAAGATTGCAACACACCACTAGTGTTTAATTGCATAACTCTACGACGTTATACGTAGGTCGGGTTAGGTGCGGTTTTTTGCACCGTAACCCGACGTTTACATCAGATCACGTCGAGTTACGCGATAAAGCCGCTAACCCGACCTACGGAGATTTTCTTATGAATGGCATGTTGTGTGTGCAATTAAACACTAATTCTAATGGGGTTTGGATTTTGATTCGATCTGTTCAACTTCTACCACGCGCACTTCACCTTCAATTATTCCGTCGTCTTGTTGCATATTTCTCGGCATATTTCGCGGATTGATCCTGTCAGCCTTGTTTGGTAGCAGTAATAAAATCAGCGCCACAACATCACTCAACAGGCCTGGAAAAATAAGCAGGACGCCGGCAAGCATAGTGCGCCCGCTATCCCAAATTGCTGCGAATGGAGATTGTCCATTCTGCACAGTAAGCGCCAGCCTGCCGAAAACTGCTAAGCTTTCCTCCTTGATCAAAAGCCAGCCGAAGACCGCGCTGACGATCAGACTAAGCAGCAGCCACCAGCCAATATACCCGGCAACAAGGAACATCAAATAAATTTCCAAAGCCGGGAAGCCGAATATCACAAACAACAGGATGAATCCGATATTACGCACAATAAAAACCCTTTTTAGTCCCTAACGGAAATTAATCAATGTCAACTTTATGTCAACTTGCCGTTCAGTGTATCATTAGAAGGGCGCCTCTAAAAATTCAAAATTCTAAGTGGGACAAGGCGCGATGAAATTTTTGAGCGCAGCATATATTATGATATGTAAGCGATAAAAATTTCTGAGCAACGCAGTATCACGACGAAGTTTGGATTTTTAGAGGTGGCCAGAAGTTAATTTATAATCCCAAATAACTATCAATCATGAACCCGATGAAACTTTTCACCAAAATCACTATTGCTGCCATTGCAATCACCATTGCTGGCATGGTCTATTTCTATTCTACAAAAACACCCTCCACAACTTCTGTAACTGGCGCAATTTCGCCTCAATCAGCTATAGCAATTGCGCAAGCCAGCTTCTATGACTTGGACGAAAAAGTACAGCCCCTCGCGCAATGGAAAGGCAAAGTCATGGTGGTGAATTTCTGGGCTACCTGGTGCCCGCCCTGCCTCACGGAGATTCCGGAATTCATCCAATTGCAGAAACAATATGGCGAGCAGGGCGTGCAGTTTATCGGGATTGCGATCGACCAGAAAAGCAAGGTGCAAACTTACGCCAAGGAAGTGGGGATGAATTACCCCGTGCTGCTGGGCGATCTGGCTGGCATAGACCTGGCCAGACGAATTGGCAATCCCCAGGGCGGTTTACCCTACACGGTCATAGTTGACCGCAACGGCAACGTCGTGGCCTCACAGCTTGGTACGATAAGCCATGAGAAACTGGAAGGCATTATCAAACCTTTGCTCTGATTCCGGTTTCGGCATATTTATATAGGGCATCTCTAAAAATCCATATTTGTGAGCATCTGCTACGCAGATTGCCTGCTTACCCCACTTTATCCCAGCTGCTGCCCTGCCATTTCTTGATAAATTCTTGTGCTATCAACATGACTCATCCTCGGCAGAGCTGGAAAGTTTCATGACATTAAAAATCACTTCCATGGAAAAACCACGCGACTGCAGGAAGCGTACTTGTTTGGCTTTTTCTTTCTGATCTTGCGGGGGAGATGCGAATTTTCTTTGCCACACTGCACGTGCAGCTTCCAATTCGCCTTGTTTCAGTTGCGGTAGCGCAGCGCTAATAAGCTCATCACTAAAGCCTTTTTGCTTCAGTTCATGCGCGATGCGCTGGGTACCAAAGCGTGCGCTGCGTATGCGCACGTTTTGTTCCAACGCTCGGACATCAGAAAGCCAACCGCGTTTTTCCAGATCGTCCAGCAATGCGCCCACATCATCGGTCTCGATGATGTGGGTCATTAACTTTGCCTGCAACTCGGCGCGGCAATACTCCCGTCGTGCCAATGCCCGCAAGGCACGGGCACGCAGACTCAATTCTACTTTCTGCTTCACTCGCTGCAACTCGCTACTGCTTACTCCACAGATTCAGCAACTTTGGCTTCACCGCTCTTGGCTGCCTTGCTCTTGCCTGCCTTTTTCACATCTTCTCCGGCGACCGCATTGATGGCTTTAACACCAACTTCCTGGCGAATTTTATTTTCAATTTCTGCGGCAATTGCTGGGTGCTCTTTCAGGTATTCGCGTGCGCTGTCTTTGCCCTGGCCGATCTTCTCGCCGTTGTAGGAATACCAGGAACCGGCTTTTTCCACAAACTTGTGCAATACGCCAAGTTCCACAATTTCGCCTTCGCGCGAAATACCTTCACCATACAGAATGTCAAATTCAGCCTGCTTAAACGGCGGTGCGACTTTATTTTTCACTACTTTAACGCGGGTTTCTGAACCGATGACTTCGTCACCCTTTTTGATCGCGCCTGTACGGCGAATATCCAACCTCACCGAGGCGTAAAACTTGAGCGCATTACCGCCGGTGGTGGTTTCAGGGCTGCCGAACATGACGCCGATTTTCATGCGAATCTGGTTAATAAAGATCACCGTGGTATGGGAACGCTTGATATTACCCGTAAGTTTGCGCAAGGCTTGCGACATCAGACGTGCATGCAAGCCCATCTGCGCATCGCCCATTTCGCCTTCAATTTCGGCTCTGGGGGTTAACGCGGCAACCGAGTCAATCACCACCAAGTCAACCGCAGCGGAGCGCACCAGCATATCGACAATTTCCAGCGCCTGCTCTCCGTTGTCCGGCTGCGAAATCAACAGTTCGGTGACGTTTACGCCGAGTTTTTGCGCATACTGCGGATCCAGCGCGTGTTCCGCATCTATAAAGGCAGCGGTGCCGCCCAATTTCTGCATTTCGGCAATCACTTGCAAGGTCAGCGTGGTTTTGCCGGATGATTCAGGGCCGTAGATTTCAATCACACGACCACGGGGTAAACCGCCCACACCGAGTGCGATATCCAAACCCAGTGAGCCGGTGGAAACTACATCAATATCTTTCTCGATGTCCGCCTCGCCCATGCGCATGATGGAACCTTTGCCGAACTGTTTTTCAATTTGACTCAATGCTGCTGCGAGTGCCTTGCTTTTATTGTCATCCATTTTGTTTCCCCTTTTAAATTGACGAGTGAATTATGGCATAGCAAATATGGCTTGCATAGTACGATCGTTCTTTATTTTTAATTATCAATGCAAGTCATTGATAATATTCAATTATATATTTTAATATTTTTGTTTTATTAATTTCTGTATTGACAGGAATTAATAAAACAGCATAATACAGCCATGAAACTACTACCGTTAAGTGAAAAATTTATCCTGCACTGGGGCGAAATGGGGTCGCGTTGGGGGGTCAATCGCACCATCGCGCAAATCCATGCGCTGCTGTACATCGTGGGCAAGCCGATGACCGCGGATGACATTACCGATACCTTGGGCGTTGCCCGCTCCAATGTTTCCAACAGCCTGAAAGAGCTACAAGGCTGGGAGCTCATTAGTGTGGTGCACATCATGGGCGATCGACGCGATCACTTTGAAGCGAGCAAAGATGTATGGTCATTGGCCAGAACAATCTTTGCCGAGCGCAAGCACCGCGAGTTTGACCCAACCGTTGCATTTCTGCGCGATTGCATGAGTAGTAGCGATTTGGCCTGGGAAGACCTTGAGGCGCAGAAACGCATCGCAGACACACTACAGTTGATGGAAACAGTGAGTATATGGGGCGATGAAATGCTGAGCCTTGATCCTGATACGCTGGTCAAGGTGATGAAGCTGGGCGCTAAAATACAAAAACTAATTCGGCGCAATTAAGAATTTAATAAGCGGCCTAGAAAACATAATTCATATTGACAGCAAATACTTTCCTAAGGGAGTTTGAAATTACAAATATACCACCTACGAACACATAGCAAATGTAGGAGCGGCTGTTAGCCGCGATGTCTTTCGGTTTCGCGGCTAACAGCCGCTCCTACAAATGGTATTTCAACATTTTTCCTACCCCCTAAACTGTTTCTGCTTGATTACGCAGCAACGCTATCACACCCTGCAATGCGATACGGATAGCCTGCTGGCGTATCGCAGCGCGATCTCCAGCAAGTTGATGTAAACGCGTCACGCTAACGCCCTCCTTCATTCCCCACGCAAACCACACCATCCCCACCGGCTTCTCTGCTGTAGCACCACCGGGACCTGCAATACCGCTGACAGCCAATGCTATCTGCGCCTGACTGTTGCGCAAAGCACCCGCCACCATCTCGCGTACGATGGCCTCGCTCACTGCACCAAAGCGCAACAACGTCGCGGGAGACACACCCAGCATATCCATCTTTGCTTGATTGGAATAAGTGACGAAGCCGCGATCAAACCACGCCGAGCTGCCGGCAATTTCCGTGACTGCACTGGCAACCCCGCCGCCGGTACAGGACTCAGCCGTGGACAGCATCATGCCGTGTGCCAGCAGCGTTTCGCCAAGTTGAGTGGCGAGCTGATTCATGCCAATCCGCGTGCCAAATCGTTCTGTATATCAATCACCGCTTCCAGCCCTACTCCAATACGAATTATGCCATCGGTGATCCCGGCCGCAGCGCGAGCTTCAGGCGTAATTCTTGCGTGAGTCGTACTGGCCGGATGGGTGATGGTGGTGCGGGTATCGCCCAAATTTGCGGTGATGGAAAGCATTTTGGTATTGTCGATCACACGCCAGGCTGCTTCCTTGCCGCCCTTTACCTCGAACGCAACGATGCCGCCGCCGGTTTTCTGCTGCTTCATTGCTAGTTCATGTTGTGGATGCGACGGTAGCCCGGGGTAATACACGCGTGCAACATTCGGCTGCTGTTCCAGCCACTGCGCGAGCTGCAGTGCATTGGCGCTGTGCGCATCCATACGGATCTTGAGTGTCTCCATGCCTTTCAAAAATATCCACGCATTGAAGGCGCTCATGGTGGGGCCGGCTATGCGCAGAAACTGGTAGACGCTTTCCATGTTTTTCTTGCTGCCCAGCACCGCGCCGCCCAGCACACGGCCTTGGCCGTCCAGATATTTTGTCGCAGAATGAATCACGATATCAGCGCCAAAATCCAGCGGACGTTGCAGAATCGGCGTGCAGAAACAGTTGTCCACCACCAGCAACGCGCCACAGCTTTTGGCCACCGCTGCGATTGCGGCCATGTCGGCCACTTCGGTGAGCGGATTGGAGGGCGTTTCCAGAAACAGCATACGGGTATTGGGCTTGATCGCCGCTTGCCATTCCGCCGGGTTGGTTGCTGACACATAAGTTGTTTCAACGCCAAACTTTTTGATGACGTTGTTGAACAGATTGATGATAGAACCAAACACGCTCTGCGAGGCGATGATGTGATCACCCGCCTTGAGGTGACCCATCACGCAGGCCAGCACCGCCGACATGCCGGACGAGGTGGCGACACATTGCTCGGCGCCTTCCAGTGCGGCCAGTCGCTCTTCAAACATGGAGACGGTTGGATTGGTGAAGCGCGAATAGGTGTAACCCGGCTCCTGTCCAATAAAACGTGCTGCGGCCTGTGCGGCATTTTCGAAGACAAAGCTTGAGGTTAGAAACAGCGCCTCGCTGTGTTCGTTGAATTGGCTGCGCTTAGTACCGGCGCGTATCGCCAGCGTTTCAAGTTCGTAATGATCTTCTGACATGTGGATACTCCCTCGGGCTAAAAGTAACCCAAAAATATAAATAACAAACTGCGTAGGGTGGACAAAAGCGCAGCGTTGCCCACGCTACCGGACTCATTGATTTGCACAGAATTTATGATTGCCGCATCCAATTAAATATTAAATATAATCAGGATGTTACACTAAGATACTGTCTATGCTAGACAGACTACTAGTGTCGCGTCACGCATAAGTTGACGAGTATTATCGTTCGAGTTTTCGCATGGTGGATGTGCTGCGCTTATCCACCCTACCAATGCTCAAGCAACTCTATCCGTCATTTGATACATGACGCGACACTAGGCCACCTTACATGGACGAAGCACTTATCGCCAGATACAGCTCCATCTGGTCGTCATCCGGTGCCGGAGCGTTTGTGGTCTGCCCGCGCGCTGCTTCTATCCTATCCAGATATTCCGGCGTGATATCGTCGGTGATGTAGATGCCATCAAAGCAGGAGCAATCAAACTTTTCAATGGCAGGATTAGCCTTGCGAACTGCGGCTTTCAGGTCGTCCAGATCCTGGTAGATAAGACGATCCGCGCCGATCTCGCGGCAGATCTCCTCATCGGTGCGCCCCGTTGCAATCAGGTCATGGCGAGATGGCATGTCGATGCCATACACATTGGGAAACTTGACCGGAGGCGCGGCAGAGGCGAAGTACACTTTGCATGCGCCGGCATCCCTTGCCATTTGCACAATCTCGCGGCTGGTGGTGCCACGTACAATTGAATCATCCACCAGCAGCACATTTTTTCCCTTGAATTCGATACCGATGGCGTTGAGTTTCTGTCGCACCGATTTTTTACGTTTGGCCTGGCCGGGCATGATGAAGGTGCGGCCGATATAACGGTTTTTTACAAAGCCTTCGCGGAAAGAGATACCCAGGCGGTTGGCCAGTTGCAATGCGCTGGGTCGGCTGGAA
>JBCKTZ010000050.1:0-9715 GCA_038925245.1 Gallionellaceae bacterium | reverse complement strand
TTTCTTTACGACGCCTTAGCCATAAATTCAAGTTCTAAGTGCAATAATAGTTACTTGCGTTGAGTGACAACGACAGCAGATAATGCAGTCCAATAAATGATGACTATTATCCACGTGCTGGCATAGTGGCGAGGTTTATTTTTCGAAATCAGCGAAAAGTGCAGGCTTATTCTAATAACGATTTTTGTTTTTCTTTGAGTTTTTTGGAACGGGACTGCATGGAGATGACTGCAGCGAAATAACATCGAGGTCAGGTCGCAGTTTGGATGAGTTTTATTTCACGGACATTGAAAATAGTTGCCTGCTTCCGGCTGATTATTTATTGGTCGAGATAAAAGAGAGATTAAATGATAGATTCAGCTAAAGCTGTGAATTTTAATATCAGTGTTGTCATTCCAGCATTAAATGCAGAGGATTACCTGCCTCTTCTGTTAAAAAGTATCGAGGCTCAGACTCTTTTGCCAAAAGAGATTGTTATTATTGATTCCAGTCCTTCTAACAGAACGGCTGATATTATGGAAAAATGGCAAGGGACAATCCCGATTGTTTACGAAAGAGTAGATTTTGCATATCCTGGTCATGCGCGAAATATTGGTGTTAAATTAGCCAAAGGTGAATGGATTGCTTTTATGGATTGCAGAACGATTCCTGATTGCGACTGGCTTAAAATAAGTGCATCTGCAGCGGAACAATCCGGAGCCGAATTTGTCGGAGCGCTTTGTATAAGTGATGCAGATACTCCTTTTAAAAAGATACTTCGCGCTGCAACGTATGGGTATGACACAATGAGAACTCTGCCGGGCTCTATTGTCTTGAAGAGAGTTTTTGAACAATCTGGTGGATTTATTCCAGATGTTCGTGCAGGTGAGGATTTGGAATGGATACATAGAATTCAATCCCTTGGAGTTAAGATTGGCAGGGTGACCTCTCCAACCATAAGATATAATGGTTTTGCCGAATCTCTTACAAAGGCTGTAAAAAAATGGTGTATTTATGCTATTGCTAATGCCGATTTGGAAACTAGGAATAATCAAAAAAAAATATATTTATTGTTTTTAATTTTGTTTTGTTTGTTTTTTGTTTGGAACTGGAATGCTATATTTGCAAAATGGGATATGAGCAGCATCTACTATGTGCCTAATATAACCAAGATATTTATGGCATTTTTATTTGCCTTATATATTGTTTACAGAGGTATTGTTAGACCACTACAGGTTAAGATTAAATTATCCTTCTTGTTGCCCTGGCGTTGGCTGGAGGTTAGCTTTGTTGGGTTATGCCTTGATCTTGCAAAAGCGCCTGGTCTGATCTGGGGGGCGATACTCCTGTTGAATAGAAGGATAGTCGGCGCTAGCAGTTACTTCAGAATATTCATAAGAAAATAGATTTATAAAGTGGCTTGAGGTAAATGAAAAGTACCTGAATCCGTGACCTGAAACGCCCACCACATTTACCGGTCTGAATTTCTTAAATATCCACGCAATATATCGTGAATCTGCCCATCCAATCCAGTCGCCACACCAAGCAAGCACGCTTGCAGGGATTTCTGGCCGGTATTGCGCCCCTTGGGGATAATTCTGCTGACGGCTACGCCTGCTTGTTCAACACGGGCACAATGGATTTCAGGTTGTTCGATTTCTTTGGGCTGACTGCTTTGCTATGCATCTCTGAGTTGCTTGTAATGGTGCTCAAATACCGCAAAACCGCTGTTGCTCTCACCCAGGCCCAGTATCCGGCGTCCGGCAAGGGTCAGAGAATATCCGAAACAGAAGTGGTACGTGCCTTGCTGATTGCCGAAGGCGTGCCTTCTTCTGCCATTTCGGTAGTGCAAGGAGCGCCACGCAGTTCCTGGGAAAACGTAGAGATGTCTGCCGATGAATTGCGCCGCCTTGGCGTTCGCACCGTGCTATTCGTAACGGCACCCTATCACTCACGCCGCGCGACCTTGTTATGGAAAAAAAGCGCTCCTGATATTGATATATCAACTGTTTCGGTAGTGGATACGCCACCGCCCGAACTTCTCTGGCACACCAGTTTCGATGTGGCGCGCGTGATTGCTTACGAATACCTGGCGATTGCTGATTACTGGTTTAAGGGGCGGGTTTGAAATTTTAGATGAGATCGTCAGGTAACTCTCACTGGACCAAGGAAAGTTCTTATCGTCCTGATATAGACGGACTGCGCGCGATCGCTGTGCTGGCGGTCGTGTTGTACCATGCATTTCCCCAATGGGTGCGAGGCGGCTTTATCGGCGTTGATATTTTCTTTGTCATCTCCGGCTATTTGATCACGTCAATTATTTTGGCGGATTTGGAGAAGGACTCGTTTAGCTTCCGCTCATTCTATGCCAGTCGCATCATCAGAATTTTCCCGGCGTTGACGCTTGTTTTGTTGGCGGTGCTCTCTTTTGGATGGATTGAGCTGCTTGCACGAGAATATAAGCAGTTAGGGCTTTATGCCGCGGCCAGCGCGCTTTTTTTTACCAATTTGTTAGCACAGAGTGACTCTGGAAATTATTTTGATGCTGGCGCTGAAGAGAAGCCGCTCCTCCATCTTTGGTCTTTGGGTGTTGAAGAGCAGTTTTATATTGTTTGGCCGCTGATGCTGGTTTTTTTCTTTCGAAGCAATCGAAAGGTGTTGATTGGGATCGCAGGGGTCGGGTTATTTTCTTTTTTGATTGGCATTTGGCTGTCGTTTACAGCCCCGGCGATTGCATTCTATTCGCCGATAACGCGGTTTTTTGAGTTGATGATGGGGGGGTATTTATCTTATCAGGCGCGTAATAATAACGATGCGGTCGAGAGTTATTTCCGACACCATTTTTTTCTAAACATATTATCGCTGGCCGGCGCTATTCTCATTGCAATGGGCTTGTTGCTGATCGATTCAAAGCGCATTTTTCCCGGGGCTTGGGTCTTGCTGCCGACGGTCGGCACTGCGCTGCTGATCAAGGCGGGGCCGACCGCATGGATTAATCGTTATGTGCTTCAAATCAAGCCGTTAGTGTGGATCGGTTTGATCAGTTTTCCGCTATATCTTTGGCATTGGCCATTGTTGAGCTTCGCGCATATTGTGGAAGGCGGTATGCCGGCAAGGGAAGTTAGGGCGCTTTGTGTTTTTGTTGCTATCGCGCTCGCTTGGCTTACATACCGGTATCTGGAAATACCCATTCGCCTTCGCAAGTATCGCAATAATCGGGCTTGGCAACGGCAAGTTGCCCTTCGGCTGCTTCTTGTAATGGGAATGATTGCTGTATTCGGGGCAACGCTATTTTTATTTCAAGGGCTAAAGAATCGCATCCCACATCTTCAATCGTATGAGCAAGATTTTAGTGCACGAGAAAACGTCGACCTGATTAATATTTTGGCGCCTTGCACATCAGGAGTATCCCACGTAGCAAAATGCTTATCGACAGGCAAGAGTGCAACTGAAAAAATAGTTGTGATAGGTGATAGTCATGGTGCAGCGTTGTCTCTGGGCCTATTCAAGGCAGTCAATGAAGTCAACTCTTCAATCGAGTTGGTTTATCACAGCATTGGTGGTTGCCTCCCTTTGAGAGGCGTGGAATCCTACGATCAACTTGGGAATAGCCGTGGCTGTCGTGATGATAATGATGCGATGTATAAATGGGTGATTGCCGACCGTTCTGTTAAGAGTGTCGTTCTCGTCTCGCGTTGGGCAAGTCGCGTCGGCGATGCCACGGGTTTTGGTTCGGTTGATGGCGGGACGCGAAGCGGAATTTATCGATACTTCGATGAAAATGGTGAGGTTCGCGGTAACTCTGAGGTCTTCATTCATGGGTTGCGTCGCACCATCGAGAACTTAACCGCAGCAGGAAAGCGAGTCTTCTTTGTGCATCAAGTGCCTGAGTTTGGATTTTATCCACCGTTTTGCGGACGACGCCCTATTCCGCTGGCAAATTGGCATGGAAATGCTAATCGATGCAGTATTTCGCGCAGCCTGGTAGAGGCAAGACAAAGTGAGTACCGTTCACTATTTGATGCAGTGAAGACAGATTTTCCGGCACTCGTGACGATTGATCCTCTTCCTGTTTTTTGTAATGCAGCTGAGTGTTCTTTAGGCCAAGATTCAAGTTTTTTTTATCGTGACGATGATCATTTGAATTCTGCTGGGGCGTACAGATTCAGCAAGACTTTTGTCGAGAAATTATTTTGATAAAGAAATTTAATATGGCTGACTTTGTTTATTGTCTACTTGAGGAAAATGTGTAATGAAAGTAAAGGTGATCATTGCGCTGAATACCGCGTGGAATTTGTACAATTTTCGTGCGGGGTTGATTCGTGCTTTGGTCGCAGAGGGTTATGACGTAGTGGCAGTTGCGCCGTCAGATGAGTATGCGGCTCGATTATCCGAGTTGGGGTGTCGGTTTGTGCCGTTGGCAATGGACAATAGGGGGACGCACCCGGGACGGGATTTGTTGTTGCTGTTGCGGTTTTATGTTTTGCTGCGGCGGGAGCGGCCGGATGTGTATTTGGGCTATACCGTAAAGCCTAATATTTATGGGTCGCTGGCAGCTCATCTTTTGGGTATTCCGGTGGTGAATAATATCGCAGGGCTGGGTACGGTATTCATTAAGGATAGTTGGTTGACGCGATTGGTGCGCTGGCTATATCGAGTTGCGCTGTCACGTTCTCGTCGCGTATTTTTTCAGAATAATGATGATTTGGAATTGTTCGTCAAAGCGGGATTGGTTTCGCCTGAGAAAGTTGCGCGCTTGCCTGGGTCAGGCATTGATCTGCGTGCTTTTCAGCTTGCACCGATGCTGCCCTTAAGTGGGCGGCCGTTTCGTTTCCTGCTGGTAGCGCGCATGCTTCGAGATAAAGGGGTCGTTGAGTACGTCGATGCTGCCCGAGTCGTACGCCAGATCTTTCCGGATGTTGAGTTTGGCTTGCTCGGGTTCGTGGATGTGCAGAACCCCACTGCGATTTCTAGTGAGCAGATGGCAGCTTGGGTGAAGGAAGGCGTCGTTTGTTACCGTGGAGCAACAGATGACGTGAAGCCGTATTTGGCGGAGGCTGATTGTGTGGTGCTGCCGTCCTATCGTGAAGGCACGCCACGTTCGTTGCTGGAGGCCGCGGCGATGTGGAAGCCCGTTATTACAACGGATGCCATTGGATGCCGCGATGTGGTGGATGATGGTGTGAATGGGTTTCTTTGCAACGTTAGAGATGCAGCTGATCTGGCTGAAAAAATGATGAGCATGATTCGGCTTTCGCCTGAGGGGCGTGCAGACATGGGGCGAATGGGGCGGCAAAAAATGGAGCGCGAGTTCGATGAAAAGATTGTGATTGATCGTTACCTTGATGTGATCAAGCGTGTCTTTCGGTGAGGGGGCTGGGATCGAGCGCGACAACACACCTGGCATGAGACGCACATGGTGCTGTCCATTATGTAAATGACTCAAGCCAGGAGCTGGATGGTGTACGCTCCAAGTCCGGTTCTGCGAGGCCTGCGCGTCGTATCAGTCTACCGAAATACGCGCCGCTACTCACCGCATCATTCATTTGTGGCATGATGCTGCCGTGTCTCGACAACTACGCTTAGGCTAAACCGGTGTAATTCACCACGTTACGACGCGCGCCAATGCTCGCGCTGCTTTTTTTATTGATGATGAAGTTAGGGGTTCATTTGATTAGTTATGTGGTTTCTTTTTGCGTTGTCATTGCGGCAATTATGCTGTTTAGAAAGACCGCGGCCAGATTGGGATTGGTAGATATGCCTGGCGGGCGTAAGGAGCATACTGGCGCGATACCGGTCATCGGTGGCATGGCGATGTTTGTTGCTTTTATGTTGGGGGCGCTCACTTATGGGGAGCCGCTTACTAAATTCTACGCATTGTTTGCCGGGCTGCTTGGTTTAGTGCTGATTGGTTTGCTGGACGACTTGCATGATTTGAGTGCGCGCAGCCGATTCATTGCCCAAATATTTGCCGCGTTACTTATGACCTCTTGGGGCGGCGTAGCTGTGGAAGATTTGGGCAATCTGTTCGGTAGTGGCAGTATCGACCTGAAAGCTTGGGCAATTCCATTCACCGTGTTTTCCGTGATTGGGATCATTAATGCATTCAATATGATTGATGGGGCAGATGGGCTGGCAGGCGGTGTTTCTCTGGTGGCGCTAGGTTTGTTCGGCTCGGTTGCTTTGATTGTTGGCATGGTGCTTCATGCAACATTAATTTTTACACTGGCCGGAGCGGTGCTCGGTTTTCTGGTGTTTAATATGCGTTCGCCTTGGCGTAAGCATGCGTCTATTTTTATGGGGGATGCGGGCAGCATGATGTTGGGTTTTGCGCTGGTGTGGTTTGCTGTTGATTTAAGCCGGATAATTACCCCTGTCGCAGTTGTGTGGATCTTTGCCATTCCGTTGATGGATACGGTGAGTTGTATGTTGCGTCGCATCTTGAAGGGGCAGAGCCCGTTTTTGGCAGACAGGGAGCATTTGCATCATGTGTTTATGCGTGCGGGGCTGTCTGTTTCAGGAGCCGTATGGCTGATTATTCTGATTTCATTTTTGATGGGTTTGGTCGGCTTGGCCGGCTGGTATTACGAAGTGCCAGAATATGTGATGTTTTACGCGTTTATGCTGCTTTTCGCGGGCTACTACTTTGGCATGAGCCATGCGTGGAAGTTAGCTAAGTTTTTCAGGTCTTCAAAAAATTAAAGCGGGGCAGGGCATCAAAGACAGGTTCAAGGTTCAAGGGGCAAGTTAAAGCAAAGGCAATGTTTTATTGCTGGATTTTTGTTTGTGCGGGAATGACGAGGCGTGGATTATTTGAGTTTATAGAAATGGGTACGTCAATATTTTTCTGTTCCACAAGTGGCGGGGAATAGTTCCTCTGATGGCATAAGAGTTATAATAGAAAACGGTAAGGTAACCATGAAGGTAATCCAGTTTGGATATCTTTAAAATCAAATGGAATTAAGGTAGGCGTATTCAAGTGTGCCTGTCACCACCAATCCAAATGGCTAGCCTGGTGGCTAGCCATTTTTTTGTTTTACTCGGCCATTGATCATCAGGATTTTGCATACATTAAACTTTTTCCTCTCGCGTCAGGTAGCTGTATGAGCCAGCCACACAAGCTATCACTTTCTGTGCAATATGCCAGCCAGGGCATTGTGTTGCCGACGCGGCAGCAATTTCGCCGCTGGGTAAAGGTTGCATTACAGAGCGATCTGCAATGCACGCTGCGGCTTGTGGACGAGAGCGAAGGACGCAAGCTGAACCATGATTATCGCGGCAAGGATTATGCGACCAATGTGCTGACTTTTATCTATGACGATACCGGGTACCTGTCCGGAGACATCGTTTTTTGCGCGTCGGTGGTAGAGCGCGAGGCCGCCGAGCAGGGTAAACCGACGTTAGCCCACTATGCGCACCTGACTGTGCATGGCGTGCTGCATTTGCGGGGCTATGATCATGAAACCGAAGTGGATGCCGTCGAGATGGAAGCGCTGGAAACTGCGCTAATGGTCAAATTAGGGTATCCTGCACCCTACGTGGTAAATAATTGAAACATAGATGGACGTCCCAGACAGTACTAAACCCAGTTTATTAGAGCGACTTTCCGCGCTGCTGTTGCGCGAGCCCGAAGACCGCGAGCAACTCATCTCCCTGCTACACTCAGCCTACGAGCGCAATTTACTGGATGCCGAAGCCCTGGCCATGATGGAAGGGGTCATTCAGGTATCCGAGCGTCAGGTTGGCGAAATCATGCTGCCACGCGCGCAGATGGATGTCATCGACATCAGCGAACCACCGGAACAATTCATCCCCTTTGTCATCGAGACTGCGCATTCTCGCTTTCCTGTTATTGATGGTAACAAGGACAACATCATCGGCATCCTGCTGGCAAAAGATTTGTTGCGATATTACGCGGGTGAAGAATTCGAGGTGCGCGACATGCTGCGCCCTGCGGTATTCGTGCCTGAATCCAAACGACTGAATGTGCTGTTGCGCGACTTCCGCACTAATCGCAACCACATCGCGCTGGTGGTGGATGAGTATGGTGGGGTATGCGGCATGGTGACGATTGAGGACGTGCTGGAACAAATTGTCGGCGAGATCGAGGATGAATATGATTTTGACGAGGATGAAGACAATATCATTCCTGTCGGGAAAGGCAGTTGGCGTGTCAAGGCTGCGACCGAGATCGCAGATTTCAACGCTGAGCTGGGCAGCGCTTTCAGCGATGAGGAATATGACACGGTAGGTGGACTGGTGCTCAAGGCTGCCGGACAGTTACCCAAACGGGGCGAACGTATCACTATAGACAATATGATATTTACCGTGCTGCGAGTGGATAGCAGGCGCTTGTATTCGCTGCTGGTGGAGCGCAAAGCGGAAGAAACAGAGGAAGAGTAAACTTAGCGCGCGCTGCCACTGTAAGTGATTTTTGCTCCTGCATAAGTCGTCCGCAAGTTTATTGAGAATGTCTTTTACACTGGCTGCTTTATTCCTTCAGGGTCCAACCTTGCCACGTCAGATACAGAAAATTCTTACACGTGATACACAGGTACTGGCCTCTGTGCTCAACCTTGAAGCCAGTACTGCGCGGATTGAAGTGCAGTGTTTGCTGCAAAATGTATTGCATGTCCCCCGTGTCTATTTGCTGGCACATCCTGAACGCAGTTTGACCGATGCCGAATTTGCCTTGTATGACGAGCTGTTGCAGCGTCGTTTGCAAGGCGAACCCATTGCTTATATTTTGGGTGAGCGTGAGTTTTTTGGATTGAATTTTAAGGTCACACCAGCAACGCTGATTCCGCGACCCGATACCGAGTTGTTGGTTGAATTGGCATTGCAGCGTATCCCCAGAAATGAACAATTCACCATTCTGGATTTGGGCACAGGTAGCGGCGCGATTGCATTGGCGATAGCGCATGCTTGTCCGCAGGCCGAAGTGATGGTCTGTGATGCATCCGCTTCGGCATTGGCGGTAGCGCAGGAAAATGCGCGTGCCCTAGAAATATCCAATGTGAGTTTCATGCAGAGCGACTGGTTTGCAGCGCTGGACTCCCAGCGTTTCTCGTTGATCGTATCAAACCCACCTTATATTGCAACTTGCGACCCGCATCTTGCGCAGGGCGATGTGCGCTTTGAACCTGTCTCTGCGTTGGCTTCAGGGGCAGACGGTCTGAATGACATCCGCAACATCATTTCTCAAGCATCTGCACACCTCTTGCCGGGTGGGTGGCTGCTGCTGGAGCATGGCTATGATCAGGCTGAACAGGTGAAGGGCTTGTTGCAGCAGGGGGGCTTTGAAGAGATATTTTCTGCCTGTGACCTAGCCGGTATTGAAAGAGTCAGTGGGGGAGTATACATAGCTGAGTATTGTTACTTGACTGGCCTGAACCAACACACTAGAATACTTGAGTGAATTACTCAATTAATTAACAAGAGGAAGTGCAAAATGAACATTCAAGAAGAAATCAAGCAGCAGGTCACCAGCCACCCGGTTGTGGTTTACATGAAAGGCACGCCTGCGGCACCTCGTTGCGGATTTTCTGCAAATGTGATTAAAATCCTTAATGCATTGGATATAAAGGATATTTTTACCGTAGATATCCTCGCAAGAGACGATATCCGTGCGGGTATTATCGAGTATGCAAATTGGCCAACGGTGCCGCAGGTATACATCAATGGTGAATTTATAGGTGGCTCGGACATTACAACCGAGATGCATCAGAGCGGCGAA
>JBCKTZ010000049.1:0-9856 GCA_038925245.1 Gallionellaceae bacterium | reverse complement strand
TTATTCTGATTGCGCTTACTTGGATTTATCTGAAATTTGGCGACGTGCCAGCGGTGGCTGGCATTCTTTATGGCATCAAGCCCGCAGTGACTGCCATTGTGTTGTTTGCGGCTTATCGCATCGGCTCGCGTGCGCTGAAAAATAGCGTGTTGTGGTCGATAGCGGCGGCGGCATTTGTAGCGATTTTTGTGTTTAATCTGCCCTTCCCTGTCATTGTGTTGGCGGCGGCCATAACTGGATATCTGGGCAGCCTCATTGCACCGGACAAATTCAAGGCCGGTGGTGGCCATGGCGCATCGGACAAGCGCTATGGTCCAGCCATTATCGACGACGATACGCCCACACCTGAACATGCAAAATTTAAGTGGCCACGTTTGATACGCATTACGATTATCGGCCTTGCAATCTGGGCTGCAATCATGGGTGGACTGTTTGCAACTTACGGCTGGGACAACACGCTGACTCAGATGGGCTGGTTCTTTACCAAGGCGGCGCTGGTGACATTTGGTGGCGCCTATGCGGTGCTGCCCTATGTGTATCAGGGCGGCGTGGTGGATTACCAATGGCTGACCGCAACACAGATGATAGACGGCCTCGCCCTAGGTGAAACCACCCCCGGCCCACTGATCATGGTGGTTGCCTTTGTCGGCTTTGTCGGTGGCTGGACCAAGGAGCTGTTCGGCCCCGATGCCTTGTTCATGGCAGGGGCGGCAGCCGCTACCGTGGCAACCATTTTCACTTTTCTGCCTTCATTCCTGTTTATCCTAGTGGGCGGCCCTGCGGTGGAAGCAACCCGTGGCGATCTGAAGTTTACCGCCCCGCTCACCGGCATCACCGCCGCTGTGGTGGGTGTGATCCTCAACCTCGCGCTGTTCTTTGCCTACCATGTGCTGTGGCCAAAAGGCATCAGCACCCCATTGGCCGCACAAAGCCTGTTCACAGGATTTGAATGGTTCAGCCTGGCGGTGGGTATCGCTGCGTTTATCGCGCTGTTCCGCTACAAGATTGGTATCATGCAAGTGATCGCCGCTAGTGCAGTACTGGGGCTGGCGTATTCATTCATCAAACCGTTGTTGTCATAAGGAGATACTCAAATGAACAGAACGATCAATCCGCAGGAACTGAAATCCCTGCTTGAAAATAAAGATGTGAAAGTTATCGATGTGCGGCGCAAGGATGATTACGCTGCGGACAGCAGCGCAATCCCCGGTGCAACTTGGTTCGACCCAGCAAATATTGACGGCTGGTGCGACACCATGCCGAAAGATAAAGAATTGGTACTGTATTGCGTGCGTGGCGGCGCAGTGAGCAACTCGGTGGTGGATACGTTGCAAGCCAAAGGGGTGAATGCCCGTTTTATTGAAGGCGGCATCAGCGCATGGAAAGAGGCGGGTGGAAGTGTAGTGCCTAAATAATAGATCCTGACAGCCTGAGGGATTTAGTCATAGTTGTGGCATAACATATTGATTATATTTAATATTTTATTAATGCACGCAGTCTCAATCTCTTTGTAAATCAATAAGTTGTGAGTTGGTTTCGACTTGTACTGAGCGAAGTAGTCAGAAAATTTTTGGAGAGCTTTGAAATGATGAAGAAACGTAACAATTGGATTGCCGCCGTTGCGGCCTTGCTGCTCACCGCACAGGCTTATGCGGGTAATGTAGTAATCGACGACGCATGGGCTCGTGCCACAGCACCTGGACAGGAGAATGGATCCGTTGGTCTGGTTATTACCAGCTCAAAAGATGCCCGTCTCATTGCAGTTACAACAACGACTGCCAAATTTGCCGAGATACATACCATGTCCATGGATAATGGTGTAATGAAGATGCGCCAATTGGAAGATCTGCCCTTACCCGCAAACCAGCCTGTCAAGCTAGGCCCGGGCGGTGATCACCTGATGCTTTTCGGTCTCAAAAAAGCCCTGCAAGCAGGAAAGGAAATACCGCTGACTTTGACGATACAATTTGCGGATAAAAGCACGGAGAAAATAAAAATCAAGGCACAGATCAGGTCGCTCACTGCCGGTCACGACAATCACCACCATTAAGGTCTGGACGGCGATTATTACAATAATCCGAGATTGTCCCACGCCTCGTCATTCCCGCGCAGGCGGGAATCCAGCAGTAAAACATTCCGCGAAGCGGAGAGAGTGTGTTGTTGGGGCTTTAGCCCCTTGCAACCACAGCCCCTTGCGGGTGCAATGCAGTCATGTTGTCCCGCTTCGCGGGGTAATTGTCAATCAACTGGATTCCCGCCTGCGCGGGAATGACGGAGTTTTTTGCGTGGGACAATCTGGGATAATAAAATAATCGATGTATCTCTTGGGAGGAATGCGATGTGGAAAAAGCTGATGTTTGCGCTGGCTTTAACTTGCATGGGCAATGCATGGGCAGGTGCTAATGATCCTATAGTAAGCAAGGTATGGGTGGGTGAAAGCGTGCCGGGTCAAACAACTGCTACTCTGCAAATGAATTTGACCACAATCAAGCCGGTAAATCTGCTGTCAGTGAGCAGCCCATTTGCTGAAGCGATAAAAATTCACAGCCTGATGAAATATAAGGGAGCAATGAAGGTGCTGATAGTGGACAGCTTACCCTTGCCAGATCGTCGCACGATCACATTTGGCACGCATGGACTATTTTTGATGATGACAGGCTTAAAACAGCCTCTAAAAATTGGCGATCGTGTACCACTTAGTCTGGTGATTAGATTTAATGACAAACAAACCAAAACAATTTCTGCAGAAGCCGAGGTCAGGAAAATGGAGTTGAGTTACAAACACTACGGTCCTAACGAAGTTTACGATAATCAAAAGTAAAATATTTTCATCCCTTATGGGCACCTCGTGTGTCATATTTTGCGAGCATCCGCTTCGCGGATTGCCTGTTGACCCTACTTTGTCATTCCCGCGAAGGCGGGAATCCAGTCTAATCAAGTATCTGGTTCCCCGCCTTCGCGGGGACGACGGAATTTTTAAAGGTCAGCGTAAAATCTGCTACTGCACCGCCTCCTGAATTATTTCTGTCAGAAGCTCATTTACCGCCTTGAGCGCATTCCGGGATTCCTGAGTGCCAACCAGCTGAGTCTTGCGATAAGAGATCCGAACTTCGTTTGGTTTCTTTGGCAGCACGTAAATAGAGATAATGTAGGGGCAAAATACGATATTGTCAGGATCAGCTTCCATCATCCTGCGCGACACGGTCGCACTGCAAAACTCAAGCAACTCGGCCTTGAGAAAAACCTGCTTCCCGCCTCCCAGGTCTTTGCCAGTACGCTCCAGCATATCGCCTACATGCGATACGCCATTAATGACGAAACCACGCCCCGTAAGCGCCTGCTCAACTGCTTCCTTGGCATCAGCAAAGCTACCCTGCCTGGTAAATACAGCCATATGAGCGCCCTCGGCCAAGGCTGACTGAGACACACCAATCAACACTAGAATTGCAGCAATTCCACTGATTAATTTATACATAAATAATTCCTTCTGATTTGATCTTGGCAGGTTAACGCAAACAAGCAGTCAAGCACAACACCGACTTGGCAACTCCAAAAAAATCACTTATTAAATTATCCAGCATTTTTATCAAACAACCATGAGTTTATAAAAATATTCAATTTTCGTACCTCCAAATGCAATACGGCGCCCCTTTGGAGGGCGCCGTATTTCTACAGAAAAAACTATTACCTACTCTTGAGACTATGGACGAATATAAGCGTAACCTTCTTTTTGTTTTTTCATCACTTGAACAACACCTGCTTTGACATAGTTTGTATTTGACAGCATATCGGCAGCTGTCAACTTCTGTCCTTTCATGGTATTTTCGCATGCAACAATAGTTACATTGGCCTTTTTGGCATCTTCAATACGGGTTGCAACTGACGAATCCAACTTTAGCATGCCAATACCAGGGCCAAATACAGCGATCTCTATTTCAACCTTATCTGCACCAATTTCTTGTTGTATGTTTTTTGCGACATTGAGCGCAAGGTTCCATCTGGCAGGGTCAGCATCACTAACCTGAATAATAACTTTTTCTTTTGTTTCTTTTTGTGGTGCTGTTGTGCAACCCTGTAACCCTGCGAATGACAATGACAGTGCCAGAACAGTAACAACAAGTTTAAGGTATTTCATTATTTTAATTCCTCCATGAATTGTTAAAAGCAACTGTATACACAGCTACGACAGTATAGACGCAACAAGGATCAAATTTGTTCCCAAAATGTTAAAATACTCTTATTTAGCGTTTAATGCTATTCGAATGGAGTATGTTTGCTCATGTAAGCAACTCCCAACCATAGCAATTCTGCCGCAGACCAAATTAACAAGCGTCTGCACCAAGACTGGAGCCACGACAAGATATAACGACAGCAGTATTCACAGCATTATTCCGTAAAAGACAATAAGTTATGTCAAGTCACAATTAAAGTATAACTGACTAAATCTACCTCCTTATCTACCTCCTTTGCTTGCCAGACGGGGAAAATTGCTAAAAAATGCTTGTCAGATATGGCGCAAGTTGAGTAAACTAGTCGGGTCGGTTATTTACTACCGTCGAGTCTTGCCATAATGCGGGTTTGATTCAAAGCAGTTGCCTGCGACAGCCGCGATGAAAAGTTGAATTTACACCAAGGGAAACCTAAGAAGATTTCAACACATTGATGCTGTTATTGGCAAAAATAATCACAGGGCAGAAAATTGATCAGAATACCGATTACATACTGAAGCATTTAAATTTTATTTGAGGGGTTGTGAAATGGATCAATTACGTAGAACATTTTTGAAGAGTGCCGGAATTGCCGGTTCCATAGTGGTTGCTATTGGCGCAGGCTTGCTTAAGTCTGGCGAAGCATTGGCAGCAGCCTGGAATACAAATGCATTCACTGCAAAAACCATTTCTGATGCGATGTCAGGCGCTGGTTTTTCTGGTGCAGTTGAGAGTAAGGACATTGTGATCAAAGCTCCAGAAATTGCTGAAAATGGCGCAGTTGTGCCAGTGGATATAACCAGCAATATCCCAGGAACAACCTCTATGGCAATTTTTGTAGAAAAAAATCCAACTCCTATGGTTGGCTCTTTCGAGTTCATGAATGGCGCCGAGGCATACGTTTCAACTCGCATCAAAATGGGTCAGACTTCATTGGTACGCGTTGCAGTAAAAGCCGGTGGCAAGACTTATATGACCAGCAAAGAAGTTAAGGTTACTATGGGCGGTTGCGGCGGTTAATCAACCCTAGTTTGATTTTGGAATACAATTTATTTAATGATTTAACGAGGAGATTAATATGTCTGAAATGAAAATGCGCGCGGCGCTTCAAGGCGACGTTGCTGATGTAAAAGTATTAATGAGCCACCCTATGGAACCTGGTACTCGCAAAGATGCGAAGACAGACAAGCTGGTACCTGCTCACTTTATCAATCAGGTTGCAGTTAGTTTAAACGGTAAGCCTGTGATGGAAGCTCAATGGGGCGGCGCCATTTCCAAGAACCCCTTTTTGGGTTTCAAGGTTAAAGGTGTAAAAGCCGGAGACAAGATTGACGTTAAAGCTGAAGACAACTTGGGTAACAAGTTTGGCGGCAACGTTGCTATTGGCTAAGTCAGCATAAGGGCATCGCTAAAAATTCAGATTTCTTGAAGATTCAAGTTATTCATTGAACCTATAGGGATTTGGCTTTTTAGAGCTGTCAGTTTTGCTTGCCGCCAGTTAAGTTTCGTGATTTCTGATCAAGCATGACTGCTTTATAAAATCTATAGCAACTATATAATGGCGTTCTTTCGCCACTCAATCAAGCATTCAAATTGAATGTGGTAGCTCGTAAACTTTTTAAAAATTTCAGGATGCCTCTCAAAGTCCAATAAATACGCAAAAATCACAACTCAATAAAAACACGGACACATGACAAAATGTGTCCGTGTTTTTATTGAGCTCCGAATTTATCGTATTTTTAAAGCTAACTTGAATTTATCAAATATTAAAGGAGAATTTTATGTCCATGAATCGTCGTGAATTTTTACAACTACTGGCTATCGCATCGGCTTCCGGATTAGCGCTGAATAGCAAATCCGCTCTGTCCGCAACTGGCAGCACAAACAGCTATTACGATTTGCCTACCTATGGCAACGTATCCATCATGCACATGACAGATTGCCACGCACAGTTAAAGCCAATTTATTTCCGTGAACCGGATGTAAACATTGGCTTAGGTACCAATTATGGCAAAGCCCCCCATTTGGTCGGCGAAGAGTTGCTCAAGCATTTTAAGGTGCGTCCCAACACCATGGATTCGCATGCGTTCACTTATCTGAATTTTGAAAAAGCCGCGAAGACCTACGGCAAAGTCGGTGGCTTTGCTCACCTCTCCACACTGGTAAAACAAGTTCGTGCAAGCCGCCCAGGCTCGCTACTGCTTGACGGTGGTGATACTTGGCAGGGTTCATACACTGCCATGAAGACCAATGGTCAAGACATGGTAGATGCATGCAAACTGCTTGGCGTAGACGTCATGACGGGTCACTGGGAATTCACCCTGGGTGCCGACCGTGTCAAAGAAGTCATTGAAAAAGATTTTAAAGGCAAGCTGGATTTCGTCGCACAAAACGTAAAAACACTCGATTTCGGCGATCAAGTATTCCAGCCCTATGTGATCAAACAAATCAATGGTATTCCTGTTGCTATTATCGGTCAGGCATTCCCTTACACACCGATTGCAAATCCGCGCCACTTGGTGCCAGACTGGAGCTTCGGCATCCAGGATGAAAACATGCAGAAGATGGTCGACCAAGCGCGCAGCAAAGGTGCACAGGTTGTGGTGGTGATTTCCCATAACGGTATGGACGTAGACTTAAAAATGGCCAGCCGCGTTACCGGTATCGACGCCATCATGGGCGGACATACTCATGACGGTGTACCTGCTCCTTCGATCGTTAAAAACCGCAGTGGTCAAACACTCGTCACCAATGCCGGCTCAAATGGCAAGTTCCTCGGCGTGATGGATTTCGACGTGAAAGGCGGGAAAGTTGTCGGCTTCAAATACAAACTGCTACCGGTATTTGCCAATCTGATCGCGCCTGATGCCGAAATGGAGACGCTGATCAAGAAGATCCGCGCACCCTATGAAACATTCCTGTCCGAAAAACTGGCGATTACCGAAGGTATGCTGTTCCGCCGTGGTAACTTTAACGGTTCATTCGACCAACTGATAATGGATGCGTTAATGGAAGTCAAGGGTGCTGAGATAGCATTCTCTCCCGGCTTCCGTTGGGGTACGTCACTGTTGGCAGGCGAAGCCATTACCATGGAACACCTAATGGATCAGACCGCGATTACCTACCCGCAAACTACGCTGACTGAAATGACCGGTGAACTCATCAAGGAAATCTTGGAAGACGTAGGCGACAACCTGTTTAACGCCGATCCTTACAAGCAGCAAGGTGGCGACATGGTTCGTGTAGGCGGCATGAACTACACTATGGATTTGACCAAAGGCGCTGGCAAGCGCATCAGCAACATGACGCTGAATGGCAAAGTGCTAGATCCAAACAAGAAGTACAAAGTGGCTGGCTGGGCTCCCGTAGCGGAAGGCGTTGTTGGCGAACCAATTTATGACGTGGTTGCGGGTTACTTGCGCAGCAAAAAAGTGATTACTCCGCGCAAGCTCAATATGCCAAAACTTATTGGTGCCAAGGGCAATCCCGGTATTGCTTAAATAACACTTTGATGTCTTAATGTTGCCTGTTGAATAAGTTTTTTTCTTATTCCCAGGCAATAATTTTTTCAGTCGGATGAATACAAGTAATTATTTAATCACTGCAATAATAGATATTTTTATAACAAACAATTAAGAGGATGAGATTATGAGTTTAGCAACGACGATTGTCCTGTGGGGATTGGGCTTGGGTGTCATTTTAGGCTTTATAGCCAACAAAACCAATTTCTGCACCATGGGTGCTGTCTCTGACGTCGTGAATATGGGAAGCTGGGGACGCATGCGCGCCTGGTTCCTGGCTATCGCGGTGGCAATTATCGGCACCAACTTACTGTCTTATTACGGTTATCTGGATCTGTCAAAAACAATCTACACCGGCGCCAGCTTTCCGATATTGACCTTCATTGTAGGCGGCTTAACATTCGGCGTGGGTATGACACTAGCATCAGGATGCGGCAACAAAACCCTGCTGCGTATCGGCGCCGGCAATCTCAAATCACTTGTGGTAGTCGTGTTTATGGGCTTCGCTGCAATTGCCACACTTTATGGTATTTTGGGCGCATTCAGGGGCAACGTATTGTCTTCTCCGGCAGTCACCACCTACCTGGATCATAGCCAGATGCTGCCTGCATTCTTTTCAGGAATTGGCGGGCTGGAGGCAAAAGGCATGCAATTGCTGATGGCTGGCGTAATCGCCCTGGCCATACTGATTTTTGTTTTTATCAGCAAGGAGTTCCGCAAGGAAACAGACGGTATTGTTAGCGGATTGGCAATTGGTGTAGTCGTGGTAACTGCCTGGTACATTACTGGCCATATTGGTTATGCCGAGAATCCGGATACCATGGAAATGGTCTACATGGGTACGGCCTCTCGCATGGCAGAATCCATGTCTTTTGTTGCGCCAGCTGCCTACACCTTGGAATACCTGGGTTACTGGACTGATACATCAAAGGTCATTACATTCAGCGTTGCCTCATCATTTGGTGTGGTATTGGGTTCCTTCATCTACGCGATGGTCTCCAAGAGCTTCCGTTGGGAATACTTTACTTCGGCCAAGGACATGCGTTCGCACATGTTAGGCGCCATTCTGATGGGTTTTGGCGGCGTTACAGCGATGGGTTGCACTATCGGACAAGGCATTACCGGCGTGTCTACCCTCTCCTTGGGATCGTTCATAGCGTTAGCATCCATCATTGCCGGATCTGCGATTACCATGAAAATCCAGTATTATCTGATGATGCGCGAAGACTGATTGATGTTGTAAATTACTTGCAACAAAGCAGCAGCAAATAATCCCGGCCTGTCCGGGATTTTTTTTGATGCATAATCCTAAAAACGGCAGTTCAAGCCACAGAGATCACAGAGGACACAGAGAATGCGTGGTACTCAAAGGGTTTCGCTTTTCACCTGTTGGGCAAGTCTCAACAAGCGGGCAATTCATTGTTTCTACTCTGTGATCTCTGTGTCCTCTGTGGCCAAATGCTTTTTATAGGATAATGACCCAACTTGAACTCGCTTCAATCGGCCACGCAGAATTTTCGGGCTATGCAAATATGAACAATGAATTTACAGATGAACTCGATGATACAGATGATGAAGAACAGTCTGAATTGTCCACTCAAATCCCTTTGGGAAGCAAAAACTACATCACCCCAGCAGGCTTTCAGCGCCTGCAGAATGAACTGAATCATCTGTGGAAAACAGAACGTCCGGCGCTGGTTCAAACCATTACCTGGGCTGCCTCCAACGGAGACCGTTCAGAAAACGGCGATTACATCTATGGAAAAAAACGGCTGCGCGAAATAGATAAACGTATTCGTTTCCTGGCCAAACGACTGGGAAATTCTGTAGTCGTCGACCCTGCACTCAGAAAAAGTTGTGATCAGATTTTTTTTGGTGCAACCGTGACCGTATGCGGACCGGATGGAGAGCACAGAACTTTCAGCATCGTTGGAGTCGATGAGGCCAACCCAGCCCTTGGTCTGGTGAGCTGGGTATCCCCGCTAGCCAGAGCCTTGCTCAAAGCCCGTCAAGATGACAGTGTCATGCTGCGCTTGCCTAGCGGCATATATGAATTGCTGATTGTCGAGGTAATCTATCGCACCATCAATCTTGATTCTTGATATCCAGATTGGCTGGGTGAGTCTC
>JBCKTZ010000048.1:0-9935 GCA_038925245.1 Gallionellaceae bacterium | reverse complement strand
TCGGCATAGGCCAAAGCATCACTTTCATAGCGCTCGCCATCGACATGAACAGGTGGCACGGGTTGCGATACAATCCCGCTAAGAATGCCATGCTGATCCAGCAAGCCTGCCTTGATGGAGGTACTGCCCAGGTCTAGCGCGATAGCCGAGATCATATGGTGTATTGCGCACACAAAGCGAGTTCACGTTCAATCATGCTGTCATCCCAGTCTAGTATGCCGGATACGCGCAGAGCCAAGCGCCGCAACTCTGGCTCCTGCAATCTCGCCAAGATCAGCAAGGGCATACGGCGGCGCAGCAGGTCATCCAAATGCACGATCATTTCATTGCGAGCGCTAAACAATAAATCAGCACGTCGAATTGCTGCTGTTGCAACGATGAAAATTCACGTTTCACTTTTTCTATGCCCTGATACGCAAGGCTTTTTGCGGCACATCGCTGATCAGAATATCGACACCCAATGACAGCGCGGTATTTATTTCCTCGTCGCTGTTACAGGTATAAACCGCGATACTTTTACCCTGCCCGCGCAACAGGCCAACCATGTCAGCATTTAGCGAAGCTATAGGCAGGCACAGGCCATGCAGAAAAGAATGTTCGGTCAAGACACGCTTGGCATCTGCCAGTGTTTGCTCATCTTCAAAGTTATACACCAGCGGGAATCCCGGCCTGCATTGCTGCGCGTAGATCAAGCTATCCAGATTGAAGGAAGACATGATGATGCGATCATCACTCACCTGCCCGACCATCGCCAGCGTTTGCTGCACCTTATTTTTATGACGTGTACGTGGTTCCCATTCACGATTTTTAATTTCCAGCAGCAAGCGGGTGCGTTTGCGATAAGCATCAAGATATTCCTGCAAGCTCATTACACCTTCCGCTTTGGCAGCGGTCGAAAAGTGCCCTGCAAAATTCATCGCTTGCAACTGGCTATAGTCGAAGTCATCAATGTGCTTGCTAGGATAGCCAAGCTTGGCAAGAAAGCGGTCGTGCCACAGCACTGGCACTTCATCCCGGCTGAGCTGAACATCGGTCTCCATGCCGTCTATGGAATAAGTGAGCGCGCGGTCAAAGGCGGAGCGGGTATTTTCGGCCGCTTCCTTATTGGCGCCGCGGTGTGCGAATATCAACGATTGCGCGGTTTGATTCATCTGCTTGTGTTTAGCGTAGTGATTATGGTCTAGTGTAGGTCATAAGCGCAAAATTGTGCGAAAAAGGTCTCTCCAAATCATATATTGGAGCGCCGACGTACTCCCGGTGCCGGGACAAAAATTTCATGTAGTCGGCATCTGTCATCAAATACCGACGAGAACGTCGGCGCTCCCAACTAGGCGGCAGGCAATGCCGGCTCGCCGCAATGTTTCAGAATTTCAAGGTGGGCGGCGTCGCGCAATTTGAGGGCGGCAGACCAGTCATCGCCTTGCGGCGCAATCGGCGCACCGATGGTGATGCTGATCGCCCCACGGCGCGGCAACCATTGGCCCGAACGCAGTATCGAGCGGGTGCCGTGTATCGTAATTGGCACGACCGGCACGCCTGCCTGTGCGGCTAGCACAAATGCGCCCATACGGAATGGCTGCAAGCCGCTCATGCGGTGAAAGGTACCCTCGGGAAAAAATACCAGAGACTGGCCGCTGCGCAGGATGTGCAGCAGGCATTTTACATCCGCCATGCTTTGTTCAACACTATAGCGCTCGACAAATTCTGTACCGATATGCTGAAGGTATAACCTAGGGATCATTTGGTCTTTTAATTCGCGCTTGGCGACAAAGCCGAACTGCCGCGACAGCGCCGCGACCATCATGATGCCGTCGAGATAGCTCGAATGATTCGCCACCAGCACACACGGCGTATTTTTCGGCAGATTGTCCAGCCCGTGCACTACGAATGGCGTACCGGTGAGGGTCACGAGCAAGCGCGCCATCACGCGGCTTACTGTCCAGCCCCAGGCTGGGCGCGGCAGCATGACCACCATTAACCAGGTGAGTGGCGCCAATATCAGAAACAGCAGCCAGGCATAGCTGGCATAAAGAATAGCTGCGGCTGCGCGTAATGTACGCCTTAATTGAGGCAGTACACCCGCCCATGTCAAGCGTACAAATTGCCACCACACAGCGCGCTGCTGCGTAGCCAATGCGCCTTGCTCATACAGTTCACGGCTGGCGGCGCGGCGTATCTTGCCGCTGGAAGTTTTTAGAACGGTCTGCGGCGGGACCAGCATAACATCGTCCGGCGGCTCGCCGAGCAGTGATATCGACCGGGCAATGATCTGTTCGCGCAAGCTGTTTAAAGTATCACTTTGTGTTTCGCGTGTCTCTGCCAGAACCACCATGCGTTCGGTGCCTGCGGCGGGGTCAGTACTTGCGAACACCGCCACACAGCCCTTTCGCATGCCAGGTATATTGCCCACCACCTCTTCGAGTTCAGCGGGATAGATATTGCGCCCGGCGCGGATGATGATGTCCTTGATGCGTGAGGTGAGATAAATATCGCCGCCTGCCATATAGGCCAAATCGCCGGAATCCAGCCATTCACCGCCGCCCGGCACTGCGGCATGAAACAGGAGACGGGTCTGCTCGGGATTTCGGAAATAGCCGCTGGTTGCGGAAGGGCCGCAAAATTCCAGCCGTCCTTCTTCGCGCTCGCCCACTTCGCTGCCAAAGGCGTCGACTATGCGTACCTGGTGGCCGGGCAGCGGCTGACCGCAGGCAACGAAGCGCAGGATGTCTTGTGCATCTTGTGCTGCGGGGATGGCGCGGCCGGTGCGCACAAACGCGTCGCGCTTGATTTGGTCAATAATCGGACCACGGCCAGGTGGCGGAAAGGCCAGGCCTACAGAACATTCCGCCAGCCCATACACCGGGGCGATGGCCTCGCGCCGCAGGCCGTAGCGCGCAAAGCGCGCGCCAAAACGGGTGATCGTATCAGGGCTGATCGGCTCGGCGCCATTAAAGGCCATGCGCCAGGTGTGCAAGTCCAAGCCTTCGAGCGCGCTGTCTTCTATCTTGCGCAAACACAGTTCGTAGGCAAAATTAGGGCCGGCAGAGAGTGTGCCGCCGTGGCGATGTATGGCCCACAGCCAGCGTTCCGGCCGCAGCAGAAAGGTCAGCGGCGACATCACCACGAAGCGCATGCCGTAATACAGGCTGCTGAGCCACGCGCCGATCAAGCCCATGTCGTGATAAAGGGGCAGCCAGCTCACAAACACGTCGCTGGAATCAGCCTCTACCGCCTGCCCCATGGCGCGGATATTCGCCAGCAGATTGGTATGCGTCAGCACCACGCCTTTGGGGTTGCCAGTGCTGCCTGAAGTGTATTGCAACAGTGCGATATCTTGCGCCTTCACCTCAGGTCTGATGAATTGTTCTGTAGCTAGTTTTTGCCGAGAAGATACAAGCTCTGCCACCGTGGTGATGGTGCGCAGTGTCGCAACCTGCGTCTTGAGCAGCCGCGCCGCCGTCCGCGCCTCGACTACGGTGATCAGCATAGTGGCCTGAGCATTATTCAGAATGCCAGCATGACGGCGTAGATGCTCCTCCAGCTGTGACAGCCTCGCCGGAGGATAGATCGGCACCGGCACTCCGCCGACCAGCAACACGCCGTAGAAGCTGTAAAAATAGTCGAGGCTGGTAGGCAGCATAATCGCCACTGTTTCGCCGGGTTGCAAATCCTGTTGCTGCAATCCAGCCGCGACTGACGCTGCGCCCTCATACAAGTCCTGGTAACTTATTTCTTCCTCTGCCGTTTCGCCGCTGAGGATAATGAGAATGCGGGTTGGATGCTTCTGCACATGCCAGTCCAGCATCTCCAGCAGGGTAGTGGCATGTTCTGGCGTGTCGCCTGCTTCCTCGACCCCCTGTGTCAGACTAGATGCCGCCTTGATCTGTGTCACGATGGCGGACTTCGGGGTCGTGACGGCGGGCTGTGGTGCAGCACTCGCCGCGAGTACTGCCCGCAACAGATCGCGCGGTGTCTCTGCGCTGAGCAACACCTGTTCCGACAGGCTGACGTTCAAGGCGTGGCCGATGCGCAGCAACAACTCGACACGCGCCAGGCTGTCCAACCCCACGTCGTCGGTCAGCGAGCTGTCCAGCGTGATTGTTTTGCCCCGTTTGCCGGAATGCAGCTCAGCGGCGAGTCCGTGCACAATATCGAGTAGTGCTTGGGCAGGGTCGTTCACTGATGTATTCATCGATATCACCACCTGTTCTGGGTTAGTCTATATGCACCTCTAATAATCCAAACTCCGTCGCGATGCTGCGTTACTCAATAAACCACCCCTCCGCAAGCAGCGGGGCATTGTGTGTGCGCCGTACGCACCATGGTGCGTGTGACGCACCCTACCAAAATACACCACTAGGGTCGGGGAGAACGTAGCGAGGGCCCTGAACCCGTAGCGATGAAATTTTATCGTTTACATCTCATACATATGCTACGCGTTAAAATTGCATTCGCGCCTTGCCTCTCTTAGCTGCCCGGTGGATACGCTATGCTTTATCCACCCTATGTAATCTATTTGAATACAATATATTAGCCATTTAATCGCTCTGTTCCATGGTAGATGCATATTTTCCATCGCGCGCCAGTCCGTTTAATTTGCAACGAAGCTGCAGTGCGTTCTGTGCAGCTGCCACATTGCTTTCCTGCCCCTTCCATACAGCCAGTACCGGCGCCTGCAAGGCGCGGCCATAGGAGAAACTCACTTCCCATGGATGCGCTCCCATTGCGTTCATCGCATTCAGATTTTCGCTTGCTTCTTCGGCACTCTGCCCACCTGACAGGAACACGATCCCTGGAACCGCAGCTGGCACATAACGGCTGAAGCAACGTATGGTGGCTTCGGCAATTTCCTGAGCAAATGCCTGTCGCTCTGCTTTCTTGCCTGGAATAACCATATTGGGTTTAAGCAACATGCCCTCAAACATCACACGATGGGCATCCAATTCGAAAAATACGGCTTCCAATACACGCGACGTGACTATTTCACAGCGTTCGATGCTATGCGCACCATCCATCAATATTTCTGGTTCCACTATGGGCACCAGACCTATTTCCTGACACAGTGCCGCATAGCGCGCCAAGGCGTGCGCATTGGCACGAATAGCAAAGCTTGATGGAATTTTATGCTGATCTATCTCGATCACGGCACGCCACTTTGCAAATTTTGCGCCCAGTTGTTTGTATTCAAACAGCCGCTCGGCCAATCCATCCAGACCCTCGGCAACTTTGTCACCCGGATACAGCGCCAGCGCCTTGGCACCCTTATCGACCTTGATCCCCGGAACAATTCCACGACTGTCCAGCAGCTTGGCAAAAGGTATCCCATCCTTTGTGCTCTGACGCAGCGTTTCGTCGAACAGGATAACTCCACCAATATTTTTTTCAATTCCTATGGTGGTGAAAAGTATCTCGCGATAACGTCGTCTGTTTTCTTCGGTTGATTCGACCTTGATCGAGTCAAATCGCTTCTTGATAGTGGGGCCGCTTTCATCCGCAGCAAGCACTCCTTTTTGCTTGGCAACGATGGCTAGCGCCACTGACTTGAGTTCATTGATATTCATGATTACTCCTGTTCTATATGGGGAAATGCACCTCAACTCTAAAGGCACATTAACACATTAATACAATTGGTCATATTCATGATGATTTCAATGCATCAGCAGGATACCGCGGCTTTTTTGAGGTTCTTAGACGCGAACTTCCAGATTGACTACGACTGAAAAGCACGGGATACTTCTACAAGTTGCATTGGATTTCCTATCCTTGTGCCAGCGACGACGACGTGGTTAGTCCGGATTAGCCTGTAGTGCTTGTTGGGCGTAGCGCGGAGGCGGTTGGCGCTTGGGTAATTTAAACGGGGGTAGTGTGGTTCGATTTTTGGCGCGTGTGATCTGGCTAGGCTGGTGCTGGACCGAACTCGTGGTTCTCACTGCCGTCCTTTATATGCTTTCGTTCCTGCCGAAGGCTAGTCTGACCCCCTGGTATTTTCCATTATTTCGCTTTTGGTGCCAGCTGTTCGTAGGCGCGCTGGGCGTGGATCTCAAACTACACCAGAAAAATACACGGCTGTTCCCGAAACAGTACATCCTGATCGCCAATCACCCGTCGGCCATCGAGGATATCGCCATCCCCTCGCTGTTTCCGGTGTATTCGCTCGCCAAGGAGGAAGTGAAGGGCTGGTGGTGGGTGGGGCGCATCAATATCGCCGCTGGTACCCTGTTCGTGCATCGCGAGAATCCGGAATCACGCAAGGCGGCCACGGAGAATCTCGAAGCGGAGGTGCGCAAAGGCCGTAACATCGCGCTCTACCCGGAAGGCGGCTGCAAAGGGCGGCGTATTTTCAGTTCGTTCCGCTACGGCGCATTCAAGGTCTCGCTCAAGACCGGCGTTCCGATCCTGCCGGTATTCCTGCACTACGAGTCGCAGGACGATTTCGAGTGGCGCAGCCCGCAGACCCTGCCGCAGAAGATATGGCATTGCCTGACTACGCGGAATAACCGCGTGAACTATTACGTCTACGACGCCATCGACCCGAAGCAGTTTACCAGTGTGGAAGAGTATAACGAGTACGTCTACAAGCTGTTCCTTACCTGGCAGGCGAGATATCTGGATTAGCCGATCACGAAGTTATAGGTAGACTCGAATGGCACTAGTTTAACCAAGATAATCCCACACCCCGTCATTCCCGCGTAGGCGGGAATCCAGCAATAAAACATTCCGCGAGTCGGACGAAACAGCGATGTTGCCCCGCTTCGCGTGATATATTTCAAACAACTGGATTCCCGCCTGCGCGGGAATGACGGATTTTCCGCCTCATGGATTATCTGGGTTAACTGCAAACCCCCTCTAACAGCCTGTCGAATTTAACTCGCAAGCAATTGACTTTAAAAGAAATTAAGATTGCCGCTAAAAATAAAATACTGAATATAATCAAAGATTTGCAATTAAAGCTTTACAGCCATCCCTGCAACACCGCCTTGATCGCTTCCTCTGTAGCAGGCATGGGAATAGCAGCATCAATGCGCATGCGCTCACGCACCCTGTCCAAAGCATGTGCATTATGTGGCTCATAAAAAACCAGCACACTGGAATCTGTCAGCAGCTGAGTCGCGGCCAACAACGATTCAAGATTACTTAAACGGTCACGAAAATCCGACTGGAAATAAAAATCCGCCACGATGACATCCGGTTTCATTTTTCTCACCAGTGACACCGCTTTGCGTACCTGCCATTCGGTCGTTACCTCGTAACCCAGCGCTTTGTAAATGGCTGGGTATTGTGCGTGCTCGATGAATTCGATCACGGCGAGTAATTTCTTTGGCGCGCCTGAGAAATTTTCTGATAAATTTCCTGATAAGTTTAAAGTCACGCTTCCGCTATCCGCTTTTCTATATATGCCAGCGCCTCATCAACCTGGTCTATCAGGATAAGGCACAAATCGCCGGGCGCAAGATGAGACAGCGCTAGGTCTGTGGCCGGAAATTCACCCCGAATTTCCTCAACCACTTTGGTACGCGTGGCCTTGGCCAAGCCCTGGCGCAACAGACTCAACACTTCACCATCAGCACGGCCGCGCTGACATTGGTCCTGATAAAGTATCACCTCGTCAAAGGCATTCCCCAATATCTCTGTCTGCTGGCTGATGTCCACATCGCGCCGGTCTCCCGCGCCGCTGATCACGACAATACGACGCTTGGCTGGCATGTTGTCTATCGCGCTTACCAGCGCCAGTATGGCATCTGGATTGTGTCCATAATCCGCAATCAGCGTCGCACCCCGGTAATCATATACATTGAAACGGCCAGGCGCAGTCGCTGCATCATTGATAAAAGTAGCGACGCCGGCGCGAATAATTTCCCACTCAATACCCAGTGCCCAGGCAGCGCCAATTGCGGCCATTGCATTGTCAATCTGAAAACCTATCGTGCCATTGCGTGTCAGCGGAATATCTGCCAGCAAGATACGCTGCTCGATCACGCCTTCGGCAGCCACAATTTCCTTGTTATCCAGATACACCACGCGCTTCCCTTTGGCGCGGTGCGTTGCCATCACCGGGTGATGGCAATCGCTGGCAAAAAATATGACGGATCCGAGGCAGGAACCAGCCATTTTAACCACCATAGGGTCGCTTGCATTCAACACTGCGGTTCCGGATGGGGCCACGTTTTTCACCACCACCATTTTTAACACCGCAAGTTCATCAACCGTGTTGATATAGTTCAACCCCAGGTGATCGCCTATGCCGATATTGGTCACCACTGCCACGTTGCAACGGTCAAAAGCCAGACCTTCGCGCAACACGCCGCCGCGCGCAGTTTCGAATACGGCAGCATCTACATCCGGATGCAGCAGCACGTTGCGTGCACTCTTGGGGCCGCTGCAATCGCCGGTGTCAATGCGCTGCTTCCCGATATAAACACCATCGGAATTGGTCATGCCTACCCGCAGGCCATTCTGTTCCAGCAGATGTGCAATCAAGCGCACGGTGGTGGTCTTGCCATTGGTTCCGGTCACACTCACCACGGGAATACGCGCGTCATCTCCCGCATTGAACATGGTGGAAATAATCGCTTCGCCCACGGCGCGCGCCTTGCCGTATGACGGTTGCAAATGCATGCGCAAGCCGGGAGCCGCATTCACTTCAATGACACCGCCTCCCTGTTCTTCAAGCGGCTTGAGCAGGTTGTCGCAAATCACGTCAACGCCACAGATATCCAGGCCGATCATTTGCGCGGCAGCCACTGCCCGGGCAGCTACTTCAGGATGAACGTCATCGGTGACATCGGTGGCAGAACCGCCCGTGCTCAAATTGGCATTGTTACGCAATATGACACGGCTTCCTTTTTCTGGAATCGAATTCACAGAAAATCCCTGCATTTCCAACCTTGCAAGCGCGATCGTATCCAGGCGCATGTTGGTCAGTGCGGTAGCATGCCCCTCACTGCGCCGGGGATCGCTATTTACAATATCTACCAGCTCCCGCACGCTATGAATGCCATCGCCAAGAACCTGCGGCGGATCGCGGCGCGCGGCGGCAACGACTTTGCCCCCTACCACCAGCAGGCGATAATCGTGCCCCGGCAAGTAGCGCTCCACCATGACGGATGAACTGATCGCAGCGGCTGCTGCATAGGCGATCCGCAGATGGTCGCGGCTGATGACATTGACTGTTACGCCCTTGCCCTGGTTGCCATCCTGTGGCTTGACCACCACCGGAAAACCAATTTCTTCCGCCGCAGCCCATGCGTCATCTTCATCCACTACCGGGCGTCCAAAAGGAATCGGTACGCCGGCTGCATCAAGCAACTTTTTGGTCAATTCCTTATCCTGAGCGATAGACTGTGAGATTGCGCTGGTGGCATCGGTTTCTGCGGCCTGAATACGCCGTTGTTTACTTCCCCAACCAAACTGCACCATGCTGCCAGAGGTCAAACGGCGATAGGGAATCCCGCGTGCCATTGCAGCCTGAACAATGGAATCCGTGCTGGGTCCTAGACGCTCATCTTCATCCAGCTCGCGCAAACGGCCTAGCTCTTTGTCCAAGTCAAATTGTGTATCTGTCAGCGCCGCGAGACAAAGCGCTTGCGCGATTTCCAGCGCCATTCTGCCAACAGCTTCTTCAGCATATTCAACTACCACCTGGTACACGCCGGCTTCAACGGTCTGTACGGTAGTACTGAAAGTAACCAGACAGCCCGCCTGCTTCTGCAGGTTAAGTGCAGCCACTTCCAGCACATGGGCCATGGAAATTCCTTCCTGATGGCCAGCCGGTTGCAGAAAGCCAATTTCAGGAAATCTCGCGCGCAAGCGCACTTCGAAACCGGGGATATCACTTATGGAAGACTCTGCCCCGGAACAGGATACGATAGATTCAATTGCAGTATGTCTGCTCCAGAGATTGGGTCCGCGCAACGCTCGAATACGTGATACTTCCA
>JBCKTZ010000047.1:0-10623 GCA_038925245.1 Gallionellaceae bacterium | reverse complement strand
TCACCGGTATCCGCCTAGCCATCGGCACGGCCTGGCTGGTGATCGTAGCGGCAGAAATGCTCACCGGCGGCGTGGGTATCGGCTTCTGGGTATGGGATGAATGGAATAACCTGAATATCGCACACATTATCATTGCGATTTTCACCGTGGGCATTGTGGGCTTGCTGCTGGAAAGTCTTCTGGTCATGTTGGCCAATAGAGTTAAATATTAAGAGGGGCATCTGTGATGCAATCATTGAAAGTAAAACATGATATGACCGCTCCGGACTCGTCTCGCGAGAATATCCTCATCCCTAAGCCTTCCCAGGGGACAAACGTGACAAGCATTAAACCCTTAAAGGAAAATACCATGCACAAATATGTATTAATAGAAGATGTGCAGATGTCCTTTGCAACACGGCAAGGTCCTTATGTCGCACTCCAGGATATCAACCTGAAGATTGCACGCGGCGAATTCGTTACCCTGATCGGCCATTCCGGTTGCGGTAAATCCACCTTGCTCAACCTGATTGCCGGGCTATTGATGCCGACTGCAGGAATCATGCTCTGCGCCGAGCGCGAGATTTCAGGCCCAGGGCCAGATCGTGGCGTGGTGTTTCAGAACCACTCGCTGCTGCCCTGGCTCACCTGCTTCGATAACGTGTATCTGGCAGTCGAACGCGTGTTTGGGGAGAGGGAGAGCAAGGCACAGCTCACTGAGCGTGTGAAAGATGCACTAGCGCTGGTACACCTGACCCATGCAGAACATAAATATCCGCACGAAATTTCTGGCGGCATGAAACAGCGCGTCGGTATTGCGCGTGCGCTGTCGATGCAGCCCAAGGTGTTACTGATGGACGAGCCCTTCGGTGCGCTGGATGCGTTGACCCGTGCGCATCTGCAAGACGAATTGATGAAGATCGTGGCCGCCACCAACAGCACTGTAGTGATGGTGACGCACGATGTGGATGAAGCAGTGCTGCTGTCCGACCGCATCGTGATGATGACCAATGGCCCTGCCGCGACAATAGGAGAAATCCTCACGGTTGATTTGCCCAGACCGCGTAACAGAGTGGCAATGGCCAATGATCCGAAATATCATGCATTGCGCGGACAGGTGCTGGAATTCCTGTATCAGAAACATGCGAAAGAGGCGGCATGAAGCCGTGTATGCTTATCGTTCAACCCGGATAATCCATTAGACGAAAAATCCGTCATTCCCGCGCAGGTGGGAATCCAGTTGATTTATATATGCCCCGTGTAGCGGGACAACATGTTTTTTTGTCCGCTACGCGGAATGTTTTATTGCTGGATTCCCGCCTGCGCGGGAATGACGAGGCGTAGGATTATTGGGTTCAAGTTATTGTTTTACGAATCCTAATTTAGAATACAGCTTCATTATCAAAGCATATTGAATTTGACAGTTGAACTTCTTATGAACTGATTCCCTTGCGGCGTTTCCAATTCTTTTTCGGGCACTGTGATTTTCAATCAAATAAGACAAATCACGCGCGAGACAATCGACAGTATTAGATTCCAACATAATACCAGTATTGTATTCATCAACCAACCAATCAGTTACATCGGGTAATCTTGTGACGATACTTGGCAGTCCAGCAGCCATAGCCTCCAACAAAGCGTTGGGCATTCCTTCTCGAAGACTTGGCAAAACGAATATATCAGCGATCGAATAATATTTCTCAATTTCATCCGTGTGCTCAACGAATGAAATTAGTGATGAAATTCCTCTTTTTTCAGCATCCGCCCTTATTTCTTGAGAGATTGAGCTGTCCACTTCAAACCCGTCATTCAATGTTCGACCAATAAATATTAGTCTCGGCATAGTGTCATTATTGATCAATGTCAACCAGGCGTCATACAGCAGCCTGGGATTCTTATCTTTTGAAAAATGTCCAACAAATAGAACAATTATTTCATTTTCATTAAAGCCAAGATTTATTCTCAATTGACGTCGACTTTCATCACTAGCAGGCATGAAGCGATTCAAGTCCACGCAGTTAGGTATAAAGTTGTATTTTTCTATTGGTAAACCCGACTGAACATAGGATTTCTCAAATGCGGGATTTATACCAATATATGCATGGCATCTCTTATAAAAAAACCAAGATAAACCGGATTGCACTTTAACTGTTGATGGATCATCCTGTCCGAATGAGGTGCATTTTAATACTATCTTCTTACCTAGAACTCTTGCGAGAGCAATCAGGAGACAGTTTCTAGGCGAGAATCCGTGAATATGAACCACATTAACTTTTACAGCTATTTTAATAAAACTGAGAGTCAATATAGTAATATCAAAAAGGTACAATAAATAATTGTTTTTTCTTAAATGAAATCTTTGAACACCGATTCCATTAACCTCACCCTTGGTAGCAAGTTCTTTTGAACCCGCTCCACTCAAGACGGTAAAATCGATATGATTTCTAAGATTATTAATCAGTTGCTTACACTGAAGTACGGCACCGTTTATTTCGGGGTGGTATACGCCAGTAACCATTAATACTCTTAACTTTAACATTCGTTCGAATTTAAATTGCGCTCGGATATTTGATTCAGCCAATTATCGCATATTCACGCCGCCACAGTTCAAACTGCACAAGGGCAAACAAGCGCTCGCTATTGCTTCGCCCCTGATCTTGCCCCCTCAAAAGACCTTGCACCGTGTGGCGGTCAAAAAGGCACTGGGGGTCGGTAAGCACGCTCCAGAATAGCTCACGAAATGGTCCTGCCTCAAGCCACTTGGCTAGCGGGATAGAAAAGCCCTGCTTGCGTTGCCGGTCGAACCCGGGAGGCAAGAGACGCTCGGTCAATCGCTTGAGCAAGATTTTTTTTTCGTGCTGTGTAGCTTTGAGCTGGGATGGCACCTTCCCGAACGCGAACTCAATCAGCCGAGAGTCGAGTAGCGGGGCACGTACTTCCAACGAGTTAAGCATACTTGCACGATCGACTTTAACCAAAATATCTTCGGCCAAATAGTTCTGAAAATCCATGCTGGTGGCACGCAAAAGAGGGTCTGAGTTTAAAGGCACCAATGCCTGGATGAGCGCATCAGCTGGGGTCGACCAAAGGCTATCCGACATGAGGCGGCGACGAGTGGTGGCGTCAAAAATGCGCGCAAACAATGGCAGACCATGTTGCAGATCAGTGCTTAAATTTAGTAACCAATCGCGTCCCTTGATGCCAACTGGCAGCAGCTTTTCCGCCCCCAGTGCTAGAGCTCTGCGCAATGGCAATGGAATCGATCCTGTCCGCGAGCACATCCACAACAATCGGCTGTAGTGTCCATAGCCACCGAACAGCTCATCACCACCATCCCCACTCAATGCCACTGTGCAGTGTTGGCGCATTAGGCGGCTGACCAGAAAGGTGGGGAGCATGCTCGAATCAACCATGGGTTCGTCAAACTGCCGTGCCAGTAGCGGCATCAAATCGGCAGTGGCTGGCTCAGCCATTAATTCTATGTGTTCGGTAGCAAAGTGCCTGGCAATAAGTCGTGCGTGCTCAGTTTCATCCTGCGCCCCATGCCCTGGGAAGCCGATGGTAAAAGTCTTAACTTTAGGGTTCACCCGTGCCGCCATCGCAGTGATAAGGCTTGAATCTACACCGCCGCTAAGCATTATGCCCACCGGCACATCGGCCACCAGTTGGCGACGCACCGAGTCTTGTAGCAAGTTTTCTAACTCCACCAGCAACGCTTCGCTTTGCGCAGGACTTATAACTGCGCTGGTGCTTAAAGCACGTGCCTCGGGCAATCGCCAATAACGCCAAGTGTGCGTTTTGCCGCTTAGCAGGCTAAACGTCATTGCATGTGCAGGCGGCAACTTGGCAAACCCCTGCAACATGCAACGATCACCCGGCACAAATCCTATAGCCAGATAGCAATCCAGCGCTTCTGCCGAAATGCGCCGAGGTAGCCTGGGGTCGACCATCAAGGCCTTTAGTTCAGAAGCAAAGCGCAATTCGCCGGGAACGTGGTACAGAAAGAGAGGTTTCTCGCCAGCACGGTCGCGGGCCAAAAATACCTGCTGCTTGCGCTCGTCAAACAACGCGAATGCAAACATGCCATTAAAATGCGATAAGCATTCGACGCCCCACCGGTCATAGGCCTCAAGTATCACCTCTGTGTCGCTATGCGATCTGAAGCAATGGCCTAGAGCCTTAAGCTCAGCTCGCAGTTCCGAGAAGTTATATATTTCTCCATTGAATACGATCGTAAGCCCGCCACGGCAAGAGTGCATCGGCTGATGAGCGGCGGGTGTGAGATCGACAACAGCCAATCGTCGATGTGCCAGTCCAACGCGACCATCCGCAGACCACCACTCACCGGCATCATCGGGGCCACGATGGATCATGGCATCACGGCCAGCGGAGAGCCAGCTGCGGTCAGATTGGGTCGATTGCGCTGCGACGCCAACTATGCCGCACATTTCATTCCTTGGAAGTCAGCCATAGCATCCACATCAAATAAACAAGAGAAAACAAAACCATGCTGACAATGACACCCGCCAAACCAAAATAAGCAGCGGCCCAAGCATTCAAAATTACCCCCAATAAGGCGGTCACGATCTTTAGCTTTATAGTGCGCCGGTGTTGCATGGTTGCCATAAACTTGAGAGCAAGTACTTGGCCCGCAGCAAAGAGGCCGCCGGCCAGCACAAGGTATGGCAACCAGTGAGAGACCTCGCGGTACGGCGCTGCAACCAACAGCGAGAACAAAATTTCATGTAGCGACATCGCTAGTAAAAAGGCTAACAAGGTAAAAATCAAGACAATGCCAGTTATCCGCCCACTCAAGCGACGGACCGCAATATTGGAATTCGATTCGGTGTTTGTCATGGCACGCTGGTAGAGAACGGGGGCAAGAAAATCCAGCAGCAAGCCAGTAGCCAGACTTACGGGCAAGTAACCGATCTGAAACAGGACGGCATATTGGCCCACCGCGTCCGATGTCACGAAGGTCTGCAACGCCCATCTATCAGACACTTGTTGCGCCCAAGTAAAGATGCCACAAGTCGAAATCGGCCAAGCAAAGGTCCAGATTTGAATACCCCAATTGCCTTTCGCTCGCACAATTTGATGTGTATGTTTGTTGTACAAACGGCGTAAAAAATAGAGTTGTGAACCCATTACAATCAGCAACGACAGCGTGTAAGCCAAGACTACTGCCGTTATGTCGGGGCCTAGCCACAGAGTTAGCCCTATAACCAGCGCAATCTTCAACCAAGCATCCATGACCCCATGCAGTGCCACGATCTGACGCTGACGTGCCGCATTTTGAATGGCGTTGAGTGAACTGTTGTAACCCGTGAGAACTGAAAATACTAAAATAATAGCGGCAAAACCCACCCACTCCTGTAGACCAAAGCCTGCCAAGCCAGCCATCAATAGCATAGCAATCACGGCCGATGCCAGCGTGGCCCAAGCCATTAGTTTCCCGGATGCCCACAGATAGCCCCGGAGATCGTTCATATCGGAGGCAATCGCATAAAAGCGACCAATTCCATGCGTCAGTCCGACCATTACCACTTGGTTGATCAAAAGCGCCACCGTAAGACCTAAAGCTAACTGTCCGTATTCAGCAGGACTGAGGTACTCGGTAAGCAAACGAACCAGCACCAACGATCCACTTACGGCGAGTACTTGGCCGACCACGATCCAACTGCCTTCCCTGGCGAGTCGTGAGTAACGCTCACTTATCATCGCAGGAAAGATAATTCTCAAGTGTTCCGTAAACGTAGAAGGGGACTTCTTCTCTCCGGTCCTCAAGACGTCTATATAACTTATAACCTACATCTGTAAGAATCTCCGAGACAGATTTTAGGGTTTGGAAGCTAACGGCCTCGCCACTGATCGTTCTGAAATCATGACAAGACACAACAATATTTGGAATGAATTTCAATATATCCTTCATGCCGTTTAATGCACAAACCTCGGCACCCTCAATATTCATTTTCAAAAAGCTAACCTCAGTAAAACCTGTTTCATTCAATACATCACTTAAAGTTTTCATTCTTACTTTAATAGTCCCTCCTTCAGCCACGAAGTTATTTCCCATAAAATTCTCGTCATCCGAGAAAAAAACGGAGCCATTTCCATCGCCTAATGCAGCGTTTACACAGATTACATTTCTTAGATTGTTTGCCTCAACGGTTTTTAAGAGGCATTTGTAGGTCACAGGGTGTGCCTCTATAGCTATTACAAAACCACTTTCCCCGACCAGTCTAGAAAAGGCAACTGTATCATCTCCAATGCCTGCGCCGACATCAACAACCACATCCCCCCTTTTGCACAGATACTTACAGCACCACAAATCCAAAACATAAGATGTTTTCCAAGGAGTCAAGTGCAAAAAAGGGGAAACCAAACTAACTTCTGAACTATTACTATGCCAATAACCATCTTTATCAACATAAATAATAATTAGCGAGCGACGCACTATGGTCTGTTGAATAGAGGCAATAATTGCAAGAATAAATCTCAAGCGACCAAACTGAAGTTGTTTAATCTTATATTTTATTAATTTTAATATCATAAATTATTAAGGCTTTCTGCAGAAAGCCTCTACTCCGTTACCGCCCTGAGTAACTACAATATCTTTCGCACCCAGTCGCTCAAGACAAAGCCTAATTTGCTTCGCTGAACGGTGATGCTTGTAGTAGTCTGTCGTGCTGTCGTGAGTATCTAGCAACGCCCACTGATAATACCTATCTTTAGTCTTAAGATCCAAGTTTGAGTAATAAAAATGGACGGGCGAGAGTCGACGAAGGATGCGTTGTAAAAATTTAGAATCTTTGAAGTACCAATGAATTGGAAACCAAAAATTTACAACTCTCTTCAAGATACTAAATCTATATTTAGAAGGTAGCGCAAGTAACAGTCTCCGATAAATCATTGATGCGCCACCAATGGGCGGAGGCAACACGTTTCGCCACTTAAATATATAGTGATCTATAACAAGGTATCCACCACTTCTTACCATTTGGTAAAGATGTCTGATACTCTCTTCAGGGCTTGGGGTGTGTTGTAATACTCCAAGACAAATCACATAATCATAATAGCTCCTCTGAAACGGCATATGACATATGTCGGCCTGCACCAGAGTTAGATTCTTTGAGTGACCATTGTTGTCGTGATTGGCCTCCACCGCGCTTGAAAGATCAAAAGAGTGAACTATTGCACCGGCTGTCAATAGTAACTCAGTAAAGCGACCTGCTCCAGATCCCGCCTCCAAAATAATTTTACCTTCTAATAAATTCAAGTGTCCATTCAAGCAACGCATTAATCGATCTCTTGAAATGCTGAGCCCTGAACAGGAGTCCAACTGTGTTTTTTTGAATGCTTGCCATTGCTTACCAAAGTCGGCCGCATAGTTCCGCTCACTCACAAACCTCGGTATCCCATTAATTATGGGGTAGCAAGTGCCATCCCTGGCGATCAACCTATCGTTTTCGAACGTCATAGGCATGCCTTTAGCAGGATCACATAATTCCGAGAAAACTTGTATCACGCCCACCCTCGGCTATCTATTTCTGCCATGAGCCTATTAGCTACAGCTATGAGTGCAGGCACAAAGGCGTGGCCAGTTTGCAGGGCGCTGGTGAGTACTGTCAGGTCTTCCACATACTCGTGAACCATTTGGTTTCTTAGCCCGAACATTTCATAAATTAACACGCGCCCTCGCTTGTCTGTACTGATCAGATGCTGGCATTCCTTGTGAACTACACGACGCAGAAATTTTAATCGTATTAGAGTATTTGTATGCTGGTTGAGCGTCATAGCTTTATTCCTTCCTTGAAGGCGATATCGTGAATAGGAAGATGCATCAAGTTAGGTGCAAACAGCAACACATCAACCTTGCGGCCTTTCATTAGTCGTGTAAGTTTGGCAGAGAACTGTGCGGCCAGTAGCGCGGGGTTCTCTACAGGTTTGTGTATATCGAGCAGGATATCAATGTCGCCACCGCGCTTGTTATCATCCACGCGTGACCCAAAAAGCCAAACGCCAACTTCTGCGCCTAGCATTTCGGTGCTGGCTGAACGAATTGCCGCTTGCTGCTCTTGCGTTAGTCTCATGATCTATAAGCCTCCTTTAAAATGTGGGCTGATTTTTCCCGTCCGCCACGAATGTCTGATAGCGCTCAATTGCTTCAACCACGTTGGCGGCATAGACGGTATATCTGGACTGCATTTTTGCCTGAAAACAGAAGTTAATGACGTTGACCGACTGAAAGATAAAGCCCGCAGCCGAAAGTCCAACGAGCCATAACGTGAGCGTTTCCACTGCGCACGAGTGAGATGGCAAGGAGGGCAATGAGAAGCGTAATCGCACCGCCGATGAATTAGTGCAAAGGCGCTTCCCAAAAGCGGCCTTCAAACCGCGTGGAGGTTGCGTATGTATAACAGGGTGTTGTGCGCTCTTTTAACGAAAGCGCTAGGTCAAGTCTTGCTTCATAGTATCTCTCCCGTCCGACCTAGCAATCTTCCCCACCGTCCGGCTCACAGTAGCAGTCCTTTTAGTTCGGAATATTTTGCAAATTTGCCGTCATCCGTCATCAGGTTGGCATTGTGCTCCAGCGCCGTTGCAATAATCAGCCTGTCTTGCGGATCGCTATGATGTTCATGCAAGTCAACGGCCCTTACCGCTATGGACGGGGTAATAGGCAGCAAAATAATGCCAGAGTTGTTTAATGCTTTTTCAAACCACTCATTCGGTTGGCAAGGCAGATTGATCCGTTGGTGGCGTTCTAGCCAGGCAATTTCAAAACAGCTAATTGCTGATACAGCAATGACTTCCGCGTTCTCAATTTGCTGTTGCCTCGTCGCCGACAGACAATGATGATCGTTATTGATCCACCAGAACCAGATGTGTGTATCCAGAACAATCATTTAGGCAGATTCCATTCAGCCGTTGATGCTGTATCAATGATGTTTCCCATTATCTTGGCTTTTCCGGCGATGTCAGGGTGCGGCTGTCGACGCTTGCTTGTCTGCATTGCCTCATCGAGCACTAAAAAAATCGCCTCGAACTGTTTGTTAGCTGGCAATATCGGCATCTGTTTCAATTTTCCTGAAACATCCGTTTCCAATATCAAACGCTCTGCGTACATTTTCGACCTCCTCGTTTTATTCGATTCACATTGATTAGATTTGATATTAGCCTACTTTGAGTGTGTTGCACAAACTGACTGTTGTTGGGTGAGTTCAAGACTTGGCCTTCAAACCACGTGTGGGTTGCGTGTGTGTATAACAGGATGTTAATGCGCTCTTGTAACTGGCGAACACTCCAAGATGGCATCAAGCAAGGAAAGGCTGTCGCAGGTTGCGAGCGCAATGAGTGCTGAGGCATCGGCAAAATTTCATGCGGCGTTAAATCCTGTCAGCTCTTCAAGCAATTCTTCGCGAGTGATGCCGATAACAGGTACTCGGTTTGCTTTGCAGGTGGACATGAAATCATACAGGCTGATGCCTGCCAACTCTGCCGCTTTGACAAGGGTTACGCGCTCTTTTTGGTATAAGCAAAGGGCATAGGAGGTGCGTATTTCTTGCTGAATTTCAGGTATGGCCTGAAAGGCGACAAAGTCATTGGGTAGGTCTATGGTTATTTGCATGTTTGGCCTCGATTATTTTTTGTTATTTGGCGCGTGCATCTACATCACGCCCTTCGACTGGGCGTACTGCTTGATGTTGGCGAATAAGTTTTTGAGTTGTTCATAACCGCGCAATGCCAACTCGATGTTCTCAAGTCTTTCTTCGATGTCGGAAGGGTACTCATGTGCAATGACATTGCGTATTTCTCGCAGTTGATCCCATTCCTGAACCCGCGGAACTTTAATGCCGCTGGCATAGCAATATACCTTCTGTTGTTGCGATCTCGTCAATGCTCCGTTTGGTGCCACGGGCCACCACTAGATCAATGCGTTGATTGCCGATTTGCCGCTTGATCCGGGTGAGAAACTCGATGCGTTTTTCACCCAAGCCTTCGCGGTTGTCCGTATCGACATACAAGTCGATATCCCCACCTTTCCGGGTGTCATCAACGCGACTGCCAAACAGGTAAAGGTCGCCTTTTTCAAAAACCTGAGCAAAGGCATCCTGAATTGCGCGCGTAACTTCCGGGCTGAGTCTCATCGTGTCGTACCCCATGTTTTTTGATTCGGTCAGGTTAATGATAAGCCATTACTTAAATCCGGCCAATCTTTTCGCGACTAATACTGTTCATACTCCCCCCAAACTTTCGACCAGCGCAATATTCTGCACGATGACAAATTCACTGCCACAAGGCCACCCATGGGTAAAACTGGTATGGCAACCACGCAAAGGCCGTATCGGCAAAAAACAGCCAGACAAACTGCACCGCAGCGCTATATCCCACAACTAAACTGATCCATATCTTTTTGTTGCCGCTGTGCCCCCCCAGAGCAATGGGGAGCCGTGACCATACAAAAAGCTGTAGAGGTATCCAATACAAAGCCACCCGATCCACAGCGGTAGAGGACGGTGACACGTACAATAGTCCAATGAACATTAACGCTCCCAACGCCATCCAAGTCCAAAAGCTTTGCTGCTCCCTAGTCAGGGCAAATCTGCGACGAAAAAACAAAAACAACAATGCCGGCAACGCATT
>JBCKTZ010000046.1:0-10950 GCA_038925245.1 Gallionellaceae bacterium | reverse complement strand
CAGTACCGGAACCAATTGTTGCAATGCCATGCAACGCTTGAACAAATTCGTGCTGCTCATGCAATTGTGGCTCACTCAGCGGATTAGGACGACCGCGCATCTGAGCCAGACGCGCCTTGCTCGTAGCAGGCATGTCCCACTTAAGGCCCGACAACAACTCATCAGCCAGATCCGGTCGATTACACACCAGCACCATGTCACACCCTGCCTGCAGGGCTGCTTCTGCACGCTGAACTATACCACCCGCCACTGTTGCTCCTTCCATGCTGAGATCGTCACTGAAGATGACGCCCTCAAAACCCAATTCACCACGCAAAATGTCTTTCAACCATTTTTTCGAAAATCCGGCCGGTTGACTATCTACTTTGGGGTAAATGACATGCGCGGGCATCACCGCAGACAAGCCGAAATTCACCATCTGGCGGAAAGGGATCAGGTCGCATAGTTCGATATCGGTATAACTGCGTTCATCCACCGGAATTTCCAGATGCGAATCGGCGCGCACAAAACCATGGCCGGGGAAGTGCTTGCCTACGCTATGCATGCCCCCCTGCCTTAAGCCTTGCAACAGGCTGTGCGCCAACTCTGCAATGGCCTGCGGCTCGAAGTGAAAAGCCCGATCACCGATCACGCCGCTGCTGCCATAGTCCACATCCAGCACCGGAGTAGAGCTGAAGTCCACACCATAGGCACGCAGCTCTGCTGCCATAACATAACCCGCTTGCTGAGCCAGATGCTTGGCACGCTTGGGATGCTCATCCCAGATTTTACCCAGCTCCCGCATCGGCGGAATGCGGGTAAAACCGTCACGAAAACGCTGCACACGCCCGCCCTCATGATCCACCGCAATCAAAAGCGGCGGACTACGCAGGGCATGGATACTGGCTGTTAGCTCGCTGAGCTGCCGCGTGGATTCATAGTTACGTGAAAACAGGATTACTCCTCCCACTAGCGGGTGTCTCAGGCGTGTCTCGTCCTCAGGTGTCAGTACCTTGCCTGCAACGTCCAGCATGACCGGACCTATCCCCATTAGACTTCTCCTTCCAAAATCACGAACGCTATAGCATGCTCGCGCTCATCACTGATACTCAAGTGATGGCGCGTCACGCCCAGGCCGGCAAAGTGTGCGGACAATTCGGCATCGAAGACAAACTCTGGCTTACCCAACTTGTCGTGCGTCACACTGACGCTGTGCATGGTGAGCGGATGTCGCAGGCCACTGCCTGCAGCTTTGGCCAGTGCTTCTTTGGCCGCAAAGCGCTTCATTAACAGGCGTGCGGGTTGCGGGTGATTTTTAAACTCGGTCAGCTCACTCAAACTCAATACACGCTGGGCAAATATCTCACCGTATTTTTCATGTAATTTTTCGATGCGATCAAATGCGACGATGTCGGTTCCGATGCCGAATATCATGCGACGAGTAGCGCTTTCATTTTTTTGACTGCCTGCTCAAGGCCGATGAACAATGCTTCGGAGATGATGGCGTGGCCAATATTGAGTTCGCAAATTTTTGGAATAGCCACGATGGGTTGCACGTTGTGATAGTTGAGGCCGTGCCCTGCGTTCACCTGCAAGCCTAGCTCATTCCCATGCGCAACCGCCTGCTGGATGCGCGCCAGTTCATGTGCTTGATCCGGCACGCTGGCCGCATCGGCATATTTCCCTGTGTGAATTTCCACAATAGGTGCGCCCGCTTTTCGCGCTGCATCAAGTTGTTTTTTATCGGGGTCGATAAACAGCGACACGCGGATACCCGCTTCTGCACATTTATCACAGGCATGTTTCACCTGGTCGAAATAACGCAGCACATCCAGGCCGCCTTCGGTGGTGAGCTCTTCGCGGCGCTCCGGCACAAAACACACATCGTGCGGCTTGATACGCAACGCAAAGGCCAGCATTTCAGGTGTAATCGCACTTTCCAGGTTCATGCGGGTTTGCAGCATGTCGCGCAAAATTTCAACATCTCTGTCCTGAATGTGGCGACGGTCTTCACGCAGATGCAGAGTGATGGCATCGGCGCCGGCCGCCTCGCCTATCAACGCGGCTTGCAACACATTGGGGTAGCGGGTGCCGCGCACCTGGCGCAAGGTGGCTACGTGGTCGATATTCAGGCCTAATTTAATCAATTTTTCACCCCTTCTTTATCCGCAGATTACACAGATTAAGCAGATTAAAAACCTGCCATACTGAGAATCAAAAAAGTACGACATCCGATTAACCGCTTCAGATCCACTTTGAAATCATTTGCTTATTCGGCTCTATAATCTATTTAATCTGCGTAATCTGCGTAATCTGCGGACAGATGTTTTTAGAACTTACAACTTGGTCAAATCTTTAATCAACTCGCGTGTATGCAATGTCTTGCCACCGAGATGATGATTCAACAGCATGCGCATCAGTTGCTTGCCCTGACGTGCGCTTTGCGCATCGCTGTAATCATCTGCCGCCATATCTTTCAGCGTTTTACCGGACACCGGCAATCCGTCTCCTGCTTCTGCGTTATCTCGCACCGCTCCCCGTTCAACCACATAGCGATAGGATATTTCAGGATCAATAGGACGGGTGCCGCCAGCTTCATGTTCCAGCAACAGCGCATAGCCCAGCTCTTGTAGCAAATGTTTTTCAAAACAGCGCAGCGTGGAGGCCAACTCTGCGCCATGAGAAAGTCGCTGCAATGTGTGCTGGTAATAGTCGAAAAGTTGCTCGTGCGGGTCGTCGCGCACCATCAGGTTCAGCAGCAATTCATTCAGATAAAAACCGCACATCAGTGCTGTTCCCTGCAACAAGGGCTGTCCGCCTTGCCACTCGGCGCTATGCAAAGTCCGCACTTCATGCTTGCCAAACCAGCTTAACGACAGTGGCTGAAAACTCATCAGCAAACCGCGCACCGCCGATTTAGGTCGGCGCGCACCACGTGCCACCAGAGGTACGCGGCCATGCTGGCGACTGAATACTTCCACCAGCAAACTGGTCTCGCGAAACGGATAGCTGTGCAGCACAAACGCCGGCTCGTTCTCTAAACGGGTTTTATGCGCCTGCATCATAGAATCCAGGCACCCTTATTCGTATCCCAGACTTCTCAGCATCTGTGGACTGTCTGCCCAGCCGCTGCGGACTTTGATCCACACTTCGAGGTATACCTTGCCGTCGAACATTCTTTCCATATCGAGTCGCGCCTGCGTCGCAATTTCTTTCAACTTTTCGCCATTTTTACCGATCAGCATGGCTTTGTGCGCATCCTTGTCCACCAGTATCGCGGCATGAATGCGGCGCATCTTGCCTTCCATCTTGAATTGTTCGATCACCACGCTGACTGAATAAGGTAGCTCTTCTCCGGTAAAACGAAATACCTTTTCTCGCACAATTTCTGCGGCAAGGAAACGTTCGTTGCGATCGGTAACTTCATCTTCAGGATAAATCTTCTCGCCTTCCGGCAACAGAGGACGGATCGCCTCCAGTAAGGTATCGAGTTGCTTGTCATGCTTGGCGCTCACCGGCACGATGGCCGTAAATTCGCGCTCTTTAGAAATATCCTGCATAAAGGGCAGCAGTTCGCCCTTGTCCTGCATATTGTCCACCTTGTTGATCACCAGCAATACCGGGATATTTTTGGGCAGTAGGTTCATCACCAAACGGTCTCTATCATCAAAGTGTCGCGCCTCGATCACGAACAGCACCACGTTCACGTCACGCAAACTGCTGGTCACCACTTTATTCAGGCCCTTGTTCAGGGTGTTCAGGTGTTGAGTCTGGAAACCCGGCGTATCAACAAACACGAATTGGGTGTGCTCTTCGGTCAGGATGCCGTTGATGCGATGGCGCGTGGTCTGCGCCTTGCGCGAGGTGATGCTGACCTTCTGCCCTATGAGATGGTTAAGCAGTGTGGACTTGCCCACATTGGGGCGTCCCACGATGGAAACAAATCCGCTATAAAAAGGTGGCTTATCTATCATTAATTTTTTGTCTGTCATAAAGTTTTGGATGATAATTGCTTGTATGCGACATCTGCCGCCATCTGTTCTGCTAGTCGCCTGCTGCTACCTTCTCCACGCGTGCTCAACTTCAATTGAGCCACTACACATTCAATCTGAAAAAGCTGTGCATGCGCTTCACCCTGGGTCGCAACAATCGTGTATTTTGGAAGCGCAAGTTTCTGGCTCTGTAAATATTCCTGAAGTAACGTTTTTGGATCTTTTCCCAATGTCAGCACATCGGCCTGCCGAATAAAAGGGATATATAAACTCAGCACCGCTTTCTCCGCAACCTCAAAACCGCCATCTAAAAACAGCGCTCCAATTAAGGCTTCCATTGCATCTGCAAGTATCGATGGACGGCTGGCACCGGCACTTTTGCGCTCCCCTTCGCCCAGCAATAGCAAATCACCCAAATGCAATTGTTGCGCCAGCGTAAAAAGCGTTTGCTGGTTGACTAGATTAGAACGCAAGCGTGACAAATCGCCCTCTGGCAATTCAGGATAGGTGTTGTGCAGTAACTTTGCAACCACACAATTAACGACACTGTCCCCAAGAAATTCAAGGCGCTCATTATGAAATGCGCTATGGCTACGATGGGTTAATGCACGTTGCAGCAACTGCGGCTGAGCAAATATATGGCCGAATTGTTTACACAGTGCGTCGCGATTCATCAAAATTTACTTTGGTGCTGATGGGTTAAATTCAATCAACAAACTGACATTGCCAGCGAACGGGATTTGCTTGCTGTAACTAGCACTGATCGTCAACTTGTTACCCTCCCTAACAATTTCCAGGTCGCTAGCATTCACAACAGTTACGCCATCAATTGTATTCGCGCGCTTGGAAAATGCATCTTTTATTTCAGCAATTGTCGCTGTTTGCATGTCAGGGTCAAGCACGATGGCATCCAATGCCTTCTGGATTTTTCCATTCTCCATATAAGCGGGAATAATCTTCATGCTCATGGTCGCTGCCGCTACAAATACAAGCAAAACCATAATAAACCCACCAAAAGTAACTCCGCTCTGTTTTGACATTGTTTTCATCAAGCACCCTTTAGTTAATGGTTAATCCGACACGATTCAAGTCACCAAAATTCATCCATACAAAGAACGCCTTGCCCACGATCATTTTATCCGGCACAAAGCCCCAATAGCGACTATCGCGGCTATTGTCACGATTGTCACCCAGCGTGAAATAATGCCCTGCGGGTACGGTACAGCGCATCTCGTCAAATGTGTAACTGCATTGTTCACGTAGCGGAAAATCCGTAACCGAACCCATATGCAGCCCCGGGACGTCGGGGCTGACCAACATTTCGTGTGCACGCCCACTCAGGTTTTCTGTGTAGCGATTGGTATGCACAAAATTCAGGCCGTTATCAACATAATTGTACTCGCCTTCATTCTTTTGCTGTTGAACCACGCCATTTACCAGCAACTGCTTGCCACGGTAAATAATCACGTCTCCAGGCAGGCCTACCACCCGCTTGATATAGTTAATTGATGGGTTTTCAGGGTATTGAAATACCATCACATCGCCACGTTGTGGATTATTCAACTCAACAATTTTTTGCGAAATTATTGGCAGTCTAATTCCATAAGTAAATTTATTGACCAGAATAAAATCGCCCACTTGCAGAGTCGGTATCATGGAGCCGGAAGGAATCTTGAAGGGTTCCACCAAAAATGAACGCAGCAGGAATACTGCCAATATGACAGGGAAAAAACTCTTGGCGTATTCCACCCACCATGGCTCAGTTGTGTTGCGCCTTGCTTTCAGCACAAAATGATCCAGCAGCCAAATGCTGCCGGTCAACACCAACAACGAAAACATGATTAACGCGAAATCCATCTGTGTATCCTTTTATCCTAGAAAAAGCAGTTCGGTCCGCAGATTACGCAGATTAGATTGATTATGAAGCAGATACAGCATAAGTCTTCGTCACCAATTCAGTGACATTGAAAAACAGATCATCCTTTGTTTAATCGGCGTTAATCTATTTAATCTGCGGACAACTGCCGTTTATAGGTTTATTTATCGTCTATGCGCAAAATAGCCAAGAAGGCTTCTTGTGGAATTTCCACGTTGCCTACCTGCTTCATGCGTTTTTTACCGGCTTTTTGTTTTTCCAGTAGCTTACGTTTACGCGAAATATCGCCACCGTAACATTTGGCCAGCACGTTTTTACGCAATGCTTTCACGTTTTCGCGCGAAATAATGTTCGCGCCGATGGCTGCCTGTATCGCCACATCAAACATCTGCCGTGGAATCAGCTCGCGCATCTTGGCCGCCACTGCACGTCCGCGAAATTGGCTGTTGGCACGATGCACAATAATAGCCAACGCATCGACTTTTTCGGTATTGATCAGAATATCAACCTTGACCACGTCAGCACAGCGATACTCCTTGAACTCATAATCCATGGAAGCATAACCGCGCGATACCGACTTCAACTTATCAAAGAAATCGATCACAATCTCACCCATCGGCATTTCGTACACCAGCAATACCTGCTTGCCGAGATAATTCATATTAATTTGCACGCCGCGTTTTTGCGTGCACAGTGTAATCACCGCGCCCACATACTCCTGCGGCATGTACAGGTTCACCGTCACGATAGGCTCACGAATTTCTTCAATCTTGGACACATCCGGCATTTTGGATGGATTGTCCACCAGCAAGACGGTGCCATCACGCATCACCACTTCATAAATAACCGTGGGCGCGGTGGTGATCAAGTCCATATCGAACTCACGCTCCAAACGCTCCTGCACGATTTCCATATGCAGCAAACCAAGGAAGCCACAGCGGAAGCCGAAACCCAGCGCCTGTGAAACTTCAGGCGTAAATTGTAATGAAGCGTCGTTAAGCTGGAGTTTTTCCAAGGAATCACGCAAAGCTTCGTATTGATTGGACTCCACTGGAAATAGTCCGGCAAATACCTGCGATTGCACCTCTTTGAAGCCCGGCAACGCGCTCGCAGCAGGCTTGGACTGCAAGGTTATCGTATCACCCACCTTGGCGTCTTTAATCTCCTTGATGCCGGCGATGACAAAGCCTACCTGTCCAGCAGAAAGCGAATCACGTTGCTCTGATTTCGGGCTGAACACGCCAACTTGCTCGGTCAGATGAAGCGCCTGTGTTGCCATGAACAAGATTTTATCTTTGGGTTTGATCGTGCCGTTGAAAATGCGCACCAGCATCACCACCCCGACATAGTTGTCGTACCACGAGTCAATAATCAAAGCCTGCAAGGGTGCAGCAGGGTCACCTTTGGGCGCGGGTACTTTTGCGATCATCGCCTCTATGACGTCTACTACCCCCATGCCGGTCTTGGCGGAACAGCGCACCGCATCAGTTGCGTCGATGCCGATCACATCCTCAATTTCCTGGATGGCGTTTTCCGGATTGGCGGATGGCAGGTCTATCTTGTTCAACACCGGCACCACTTCCACGCCGAGATCAAGCGCGGTATAGCAGTTGGCCACGGTCTGCGCTTCCACACCCTGCGCAGCATCCACCACCAGCAGCGCCCCTTCGCAAGCAGCCAGCGAGCGCGACACCTCGTAAGAGAAGTCCACATGCCCCGGAGTGTCAATCAAATTAAGATTGTAAATATGCCCATCGCGCGCCTTGTAACTCAAGGCGGCCGTCTGCGCCTTGATGGTGATGCCGCGTTCGCGCTCAAGATCCATTGAATCCAGCACCTGCGCTTCCATCTCCCGATCAGACAAACCTCCGCATAGTTGAATAATACGGTCAGCCAAAGTGGACTTGCCGTGGTCAATATGGGCGATGATGGAGAAATTACGGATATATTGCATCTGGTATGTTTTATCTAAATTGGAGGTACTGCAAAATCGGTCTAAAAATGAAGGCGCTGCCAAACCGAACATAAAACTAGTCGACAAAAAACCCGCCAAAACCAGCGCGAATTCGCAAAGGGCGAATTCTAGCCGATTTTGACGGGATTAGCTGGTACTCCGTAGTATTCCAGGGCTTGTTATAAGTGAGGTAGGTTACCCAATCGCACCCGATAGAGCGCTCCTTATTTATCGTCGAGTTTGATCGGAATATAAGAAATCGTCTCGCCGCGGCGCACCCGCAAAGCCACGGTGCCCCCCTTGGGTATAGACTTCAACACGCTATTCAACTGCTCGATACTAATAATCGGCGTGCTGTTGAGGTCAAGGACGATATCGCCCCGCTGCAATTCCCCGCGAACATTGGCACCCCGCACTTCATCAATCAGCAAGCCGCCTTCAATTTCCAGCTGTTTTTTCTGTTCTTCGCTCAACTCAACCACGCTTAGGCCGAGCCGCGCAATCTGCTCACCGGATGAGCCATTCTTGGAGCTGCGAACGGGTCGCCCATCTCCAGGAATTTCTGCGACAGTCAAACTCAATTCTTTGGTAGCGCCCTTGCGCCACACTTGAACCGCAACTTTAGTCCCGGGTTGCGTAGCGGCTACCATGCGTGGCAAATCTTTCGACAAGGCAACCACTTTTCCGTCAAATTTGAGGATCACATCACTTGCCTGTATGCCAGCCTTGTCTGCCGCGCCGCCCTTTTCCACGCTGGAAATAAGCGCACCTGCCGTTTTAGTCAGACCGAACGACTCTGCCAATTGCAGTGTAACCTCCTGGATCACCACGCCTATACGGCCACGCGTCACTCTGCCGGATGTGCGCAACTGATTTGCCACCTCCATTGCCACATCGATCGGAATCGCAAAGGAAAGCCCCATGTAGCCGCCGGAGCGGCTGTATATTTGCGAGTTGATACCAACCACTTCACCCTTCATATTGAACAATGGCCCGCCGGAATTCCCAGGATTGATGGCAACGTCGGTCTGAATGAAGGGCACAAAATTTTCCTGTTGCAAGGAACGCCCCTTGCCACTGACGATGCCCGCAGTCACACTGCTATCAAAACCAAATGGCGAGCCAATCGCCAATACCCACTCACCCACCCTGAGCGTAGAAGGGTCCCCTTGGGTAATCTTTGGCAGACCCGTTGCTTCGATTTTGATCAGCGCCACGTCGGTTCGTCTGTCTGCACCGATCACCTTAGCCTTGAACTCGCGCTGATCAGTCAGCCGCACGGTGATTTTATCGGCAGCATCAATCACATGCGCATTGGTCAATATGTATCCATCTGCACTGATGAGAAAGCCTGAGCCCAGAGAGTGTGCTTCCCGCTCACGCGGCATCGGCGCACCGAAACGACGAAACAATTCTGCCAGCGGATCGCCCTCGGGCAAACCTGGAATAGGCGGTACTGCCTGGGAATTTTGAACTGTTTTCGACGTACTTACATTCACCACAGCAGCGCCGTGCTTTTCAACCAAGGTAGTGAAATCAGGCAAATCCTTTGCAGCAAATGCGTGCGCAGACAACCCTAATAGAATAATTACAAATACTTTCTGCAACATTAACTTTTCCTTCACTCTCTACAAACAATTACGTTCAACCCGGATTGTCCATTAGAGCAAACATCCCCGCCCCCTTGCAGGGGGAGGGCTAGCACCCGCAAGGAGTAGGCCGTTTCTGTAAGCCGCTAAAGCGGCAACAGCTACGCTCGGAGGGGGTAGAAACGTTACTATTCCACAAACTTACCCCCATCCTAACCTTCCCCCTAAAAAGGGGAAGGGACTTGGGTTCTAATGAACAATCCAGGTTCAATATTAAAACAATCAGAATACAAATTCAGCCATAGAAAATCACAAAATTACCGGCAGCGCCACAGACGATAAACGTCTCCGCACCGTAATAAATTTCACCAGCAAAAAACCTGATATCAAGCCTATCAGCCCTCCAATCGCAGAATAAGCATCACTACTGCTCGCATCATGCGCCCAGTGCACTGCGGTCATCGCGCCAAATATTAAAAGTACCAAAGGCAATAAATACATTAACAATGCGCTATACAACAGTACACCATCAGGCACGGCGACCTCTACCAAGGTTCCCACTGGTGCATCAGCATCATTACGAACCAGAAAACGACGCGGCTTGCTGCAAAATAATTGCGACAGCTTTCCACTGCCACAGCCATTCTCACTATCACAATTCCCACAGCCTCCACCCTGAGTGGATTCGACAAGTGCATCTTTTCCCTGCAGGCTAATAATCACTGCGCGCGTTTGGATCATTGTTTTTGTCCGCCATATCTTACAGATTCACCCACTTGTATGACTGTACGTGGTGGAACGTCGCCGATAACTGTGAGTAAACTCTCATCCAGCACCTTGGTGAAAACATGAATCAAACCATTGCTGCGCAGGCCTAGGTTGACACCGTTCCTGTCGCCCAGCTTCTCGATAAATACGGAAATGCCAGCCAATCCGTCTGAATAAACCAGATGCGTGACAGGCAGCATACTGTCTTTCAGTTGGCGACTCACCTCAGTCATTTTTTTAAATCCGCTCGGCAATGCATACACCATCCAGCCACTTTCTTTCGGAATTGATTTCCCGCCCGAATTAGGCACAGCATTGCCGGAAACAATCTGACCAGAAACACGCTGATCGCTTGGCTTGTATTTCACTATCCACTTGCGGTCAATATCGCCACCTATAGTCAATTGGGTGAATGCATATTGTTCTATCACCTGCTTACGCTCATCCAGCACCACGGCCTTGAGTAACAAACCGGAATCACCATGCACCCACATCTTGTGGGCATAACGCATCTTGTCCCTGGGTTGAAATACGATGCTGTGCGCATGGAAGCCTGCAACCCTGTCTTCGTCCGCGTGACGCATCACATAGTTTTCCTGCAACAATGAAAATTGCTGAGGGAGTAAAGCCGGGAAAGTGCGCGCTCCATCCCTTTTTGCCACCATCACCTTGCGCTCGCCGAGATAACACCACACCTGATCGTTTCTGCGAATTATTTCACTACGCTCTCCATCCAGCCCCTCCAGTCTTTCATGCTCATTCTCGCCCTCTGAAACATGTGTAATGCGCGAT
>JBCKTZ010000045.1:0-11077 GCA_038925245.1 Gallionellaceae bacterium | reverse complement strand
ACAGAAAAGCAGAGGGATTACCCCCAAAGAAGTTTCAAGCATGACATGAAAGCTTGGTAAATATAAAAATTAAATGGTAACAATTAGTTAGCTTGTTTATTGCATACCACCAAAGTGGTATTTGTAGTTAATTACTCAGTTATTCCCCCTCTGGCAATCTGTAATAAACCGTCCTACACTCAATCCAGTTTAAATGAGTAGTCCGCAAACTGGCAACCGACAGGGGAGAAAAAAATGCATACACAACTATACAAAGCCTGGTCTGTGGAGACTGCGAGCACCATCGCTTTCACGGTGTGCTTCATGGTCTGGATGATGTTTGCCGTGATCGGTATTCCGATCAAGCAAATGCTTAATCTCAATGAAACACAATTCGGCTTGCTGATTGCAATGCCAGTGCTGACTGGGTCATTGATACGACTGCCGCTGGGCATGTGGACAGACAAATATGGCGGCCGCCTGGTGTATTTCATTCTGATGCTGTCTACGGTGATTCCAATCTGGATGATTTCCGTGGCCACCGAATACTGGCATTTCCTGGTTACCAGTTTGTTTGTGGGCGTTGCCGGCGGCTCGTTTACCGTGGGTATCGCCTATTGCGCACGCTGGTTCCCTAGGGAGCAACAAGGCTTGGCGATGGGAATTTTTGGTGCGGGTAATACCGGTGCCGCCATCACCAAGCTGGTGGCGCCCACGATTGTGGTGGCCTACGGTTGGGCCATGGTGCCCCAAGCTTATGCAGTGCTGATGCTGGTGACCGCGATCCTGTTCTGGTTCTTTACCTATACCGATGCAACTCACGTTGTAGATAATAAGATTACCGTCAGGGAACAGCTGCAGGCGCTGAAGGATCCCAGAGTATGGCGTTACTGCCAATACTATTCCATCGTGTTTGGCGGTTATGTTGCGTTGGCACTGTGGATGACAAAATACTATATCACCGAGTATGGATTTGATCTCAAGACTGCTGCCTTGCTGGCTGCGGCGTTCAGCATTCCGGGAGGCTTGCTGCGCGTAGCGGGCGGATATTTTTCCGACAAATTCGGTGCGCATACCATCACCTGGTGGGTGTTGTGGGTGTCGCTGGTTTGCCTGTTCTTCCTGTCATATCCGCAAACCACTTTCACCATTCATACCGTAACCGGACCGGCCTCTTTCAATATTGGCCTTGGCCCAACCATGTTCACCATTCTGATGTTCACCATGGGCATTGCCTTTGCGATCGGCAAGGCCTCGGTCTTTAAATACATCTCGGACGACTATCCTAAAAACATCGGTGTCATTTCCGGCGTAGTCGGTTTGGCTGGAGGCTTGGGTGGTTTCATTATGCCCATCATGTTTGGTGCACTGGTGGACCTGACCGGCATACGCTCATCGGCCTTCATGCTGCTGTTCGGTGTGGTGTGGGTGTCGCTGATGTGGATGTATTTCACCGAGGTGCGGCCACTCGATGTGCTGCGCTCGAAAAATCGCAACGCTATTTGATGGAATAAGCAGGGATTTTAAAGTTTTCACAGTAGTTTGTTGCATAAGGGTGCCTCTAAAAATTCAGAGTTCGCCCAAATGCAAGGCGCGGGAAAACGAAGTTTCAGAGTAGGGTAACCTTTAGGTTAGCCGGAACTAAAAATTTAGCAGCGCCGCATATGTTTTATATGTAAGCAAGAAATTTTTGCGAGCATCCGCTTTGCGGATTGCCTGCTTACCCCGCTTCCCGCAACGCAGCAGTTGGGATGTTGCTGGATTTTTAGAGGTGCCCATAACTTCAGGAGATGAATATGTCTAAGGTCAATATCAAAGATTGGGATGTGGAGGACGAGAAATTCTGGGAATCCACCGGCAAGAAAATCGCCTACCGCAACTTGTGGATATCCGTGCCCGCGCTGCTGTGCGGCTTCGCGGTGTGGGGCATGTGGGGCATTATCACCGTGCAGATGCTCAACCTGGGCTTCCCGTTCACCAAGCCCGAGCTGTTTACGTTGACCGCGATTGCCGGCATCTCCGGCGCCACGATGCGTATCCCGGCATCCTTCTTCATCCGGCTGGCGGGCGGGCGCAATGTCATCTTTCTCACTACCATCATGCTGCTGGCGCCCGCCATCGGCACCGGTATCGTGTTGCAGCATCCCGAATGGCCGCTGTGGTCGTTCCAGTTGATGGCATTGTGGTGTGGCGTCGGCGGCGGCAACTTCGCCAGCTCGATGTCTAATATCAGCACTTTTTTCCCCAAGCGGCTACAGGGTACAGCGCTGGGTCTCAACGCTGGCCTCGGTAATTTCGGCGTGACGACGATGCAGATCGTGATCCCGCTGGTGATGACAGTTGGTCTGCTGGGTAGTTTCGGCGGCGAGTCGATGACGCTGCTGAAAGATAGTGGCTGGATTTTCGGCAAGATTGCTGCCGGCACGCCCACCTGGATCCAGAACGCCGGTTTTGCCTGGGCGCTTACGCTGGTGCCGCTGGCCGCACTGTGCTGGTTCGGCATGAATAATCTAAAACCGATCTCGCCGGATTGTGAAAATCCCATCATCGCGTTCGCCAAGGTCACCTGGCTTTACACACTGGTCTTCATCCCTTCCATCCTCGTCTTATACCTCTACCTGCCAGCACCCACCGGGCTAGGCATCCTCAGTATGTGGGTGGCCATTCCGCTGGACATTGTTCTCGCGCTGTTGATCTTGCGGCTCGCGGCATTCGGCCCGATGAAGGAGAACATCAAAAAACAATTTGCCATCTTCAGCAACAAACACACCTGGTCGATGACGGCGCTGTATGTCGTGACCTTCGGCTCTTTCATCGGCTTTGCCATGGCGCTGCCGTTGGCGATCACCGTCATCTTCGGCGATAAGCATGTGCTGGATGCGGCTACCGGTGTATGGACGCACACCAAGAATCCCAACGCGGTCTCGGCCTTCACCTACGCCTGGATCGGACCCTTCGTTGGCGCCGCGATTCGCCCGCTCGGCGGCTGGTTCTCCGACAAGCTGGGCGGATCGATCGTGACCCAAGTCATCTCGCTGATCATGGTGGTGGCCTCGGTCTATGTCGGCTGGATCATGATGCAAGCCTACCAGTCGGCCACACCGGAAGTATTCTTCTTTCAGTTCATGGTCGGGTTCATCGTGCTGTTCGCCGCCACCGGTGTCGGTAATGGTTCGACTTTCCGTACCATCGGTGTCATCTTCGACCGCACCCAGGCAGGCCCGGTGTTGGGCTGGACCTCGGCGGTCGGTGCCTACGGTGCATTCATCGCGCCGGTGGTGATCGGCGAGCAAATCAAGGCCGGCACGCCGGAGATGGCGATGTACGGGTTTGCGATGTTCTACGCCGTGTGCTTGGTATTGAACTGGTGGTTCTATCTGCGCAGTGGCTCGGAGATCAAGAATCCATAGCAGAGAAACCAGCGTTAATAAACACATAAAAATAGGAGTCAAATATGAGCCACTTTTTAGATCGATTGAGTTTTTTCAAAAAGAACGTTGATAATTTCTCCGGCGATCACGGTGTGACAACCAATGAAGACCGCACCTGGGAAAATTCCTATCGCCAGCGCTGGCAGCACGACAAGATTGTGCGTTCCACTCACGGTGTGAACTGCACCGGTTCCTGCAGCTGGAAGATCTATGTCAAGAACGGATTGATCACATGGGAGACCCAGCAAACGGACTATCCAAGAACCCGTCCCGATATGCCCAATCATGAGCCACGTGGCTGTCCGCGCGGTGCCAGCTATTCATGGTATGTGTACAGTGCGCAGCGGGTGAAGTATCCGCTGATACGCGGACGCCTGATGGAGATGTGGCGCGAGGCGCGCAACAGCATGGAGCCGGTGGCAGCGTGGAAGTTCATCAGCCAGAATCCGGAGTCTGCAAAGAAATACAAATCGGTGCGCGGGCAAGGCGGTTTTGTGCGTGCTACTTGGGATGAGGTTTCCGAAATTATCGCCGCCGCCAATGTATTTACCGTGAAGGAGTTCGGCCCGGATCGCGTGATCGGCTTCTCGCCGATACCGGCAATGTCGATGGTCAGCTATGCGGCTGGCTCGCGTTATTTGTCGCTGATCGGCGGTGTATCTCTGTCTTTCTATGACTGGTACTGTGACCTGCCCCCCGCCTCGCCGCAAACCTGGGGTGAGCAGACCGATGTGCCCGAATCTGCCGACTGGTACAACTCCACCTACCTGATGGTATGGGGCAGCAACGTACCGCAAACGCGCACGCCCGATGCGCACTTCATGACCGAGGTGCGTTACAAGGGCACCAAAGTTGTGGCCGTCGCCAGTGACTATAGCGAGATGGTCAAGTTTGGTGACATCTGGCTGGCACCCAAGCAGGGTACCGATGCCGCGCTGGCGATGGCGATGGGCCATGTGATCCTGAAAGAATTCCACCTCGACAACAAGAGCGAATATTTTGACGGCTATTGCCGACAGTACACCGACATGCCGATGCTGGTGATGCTGAAAGATTTCAAGGGCACCTTGGTGGCAGACCGCTTCCTGCGCGCCTCCGATCTGGATGGCAAACTGGGGCAGGAAAATAATCCGGACTGGAAAACGATTGTAGTGGACGAGAAAACCGGCCACCTGTCGGCACCCAACGGCTCGATAGGGTTCCGCTGGGGACAGGCTGGAAGCTGGAATCTGGAAATGAAAGATGGCGCTAGCAAGGCCGAGATCAAGCCAAAATTGAGCCTGATCGAAGGCAATGATGCAGTCGTGCCTGTCGGCTTCCCTTATTTTGGCGGGTCGGATGCCAAAGATATATTGGTGCGTAATGTGCCGGTGAAGACGATCAAGCTGGGCAACGGCAGCGAAGTGAATGTAGTGACCGTTTACGATTTGATGCTGGCAAACTACGGGCTGGATCGCGGTCTGGGCGGCGGCAATGTCGCCACCAGTTACGATGACATGACCCCCTATACACCGGCTTGGGGCGAGAAGCACACTGGCGTAAAGCGCGCCGACATTATCACCGTGGCGCGCGAGTTTGCCGACAACGCCAACAAGACCCAGGGCAAGTCTATGGTCATCGTGGGTGCGGGTCTGAACCACTGGTACCACATGGACATGATCTATCGCGGCATTATCAATATGCTGATGATGTGCGGCTGTATCGGCAAGTCTGGCGGTGGCTGGTCGCATTATGTGGGGCAGGAAAAATTGCGTCCGCAAACCGGTTGGGCGCCACTTGCGTTTGCGCTGGACTGGCAACGTCCGGCGCGGCAGATGAACGGCACTTCGTTCTTCTATGCGCACAGCAGCCAGTGGCGGTACGAGAAACTGAATGTGGCTGAAATAACCTCTCCAACTGCCGAAACCAATGCCGCAGATTATCGATTGATTGATTTCAACGTGCGTTCCGAGCGCATGGGCTGGTTGCCCTCCGCACCACAGCTGCAAACCAATCCTATGGAAGTGGTCAAGGCTGCTGAAGTGGCAGGAGTTGATCCAATTAAATATGCGGTGGAGCAGCTCAAGAGCGGCGCGCTTAAAATGTCGTGCGAAGATCCAGACAATCCGAAAAACTTCCCGCGCAATATGTTTGTGTGGCGTTCCAACATCATGGGTTCCAGCGGTAAAGGTCACGAGTATTTAATGAAGTATTTACTCGGCACGCAGAACGCGGTGTTCGGCAAGGATCTGGGCGAGCTGGGTGAAGCGAAGCCCAAGGAAGTGGTGTGGCATGACAAGGGCGCAGAAGGAAAACTCGACCTGCTGGTGACGCTGGACTTTCGTATGTCAACTACCTGTTTATATTCAGATATTGTGTTGCCAACTGCCACCTGGTATGAGAAGGACGATCTGAATACCTCGGACATGCATCCCTTCATTCATCCTTTGTCTGAAGCGGTGCAACCGTTGTGGCAAAGCAAATCCGACTGGGAAATTTACAAGACCATCGCCAAGAAATTCAGCGAACTGGCCGCCATCCATCTCGGTACGCAGAAAGACCTTGTGCTCACGCCCTTGATGCACGACACACCGGGTGAGCTGGGGCAGGCCATCGATGTGAAAGAATGGCACAAGGGCGAGTGTGAGGCGATACCGGGCAAGACCATGCCGACGATGACGGTGGTGACGCGTGAATACGCCGAGACCTACAAGAAATTTACCTCGATAGGTCCGCTGCTGAGCAAGCTAGGCAATGGCGGGAAGGGTATTTCGTGGAATACGGAAAGCGAAATCAAACAGCTGGCCGAGTTGAATTACACCGTGCAGGAAGAAGGTGTCAGCAAAGGTCTACCGCGCATAGACTCGGCTATCGATGCCTGTGAAATGATCTTGATGCTGGCTCCCGAAACTAACGGTCAGGTTGCGCTCAAGGCGTGGGACGCGCTATCAAAAATTACCGGGCGCGACCATAGACATCTTGCGCTCACGCGCGAAGACGACAAGATACGCTTCCGCGATATTCAGGCGCAGCCGCGCAAGATTATTTCCTCGCCGACCTGGAGCGGCATCGAGTCCGAGCATGTGAGCTACACCGCAGGCTACACCAACGTGCACGAGTACATACCGTGGCGCACGCTGACTGGCCGCCAGCAGTTTTACCAGGATCACAAGTGGATGCTGGATTTCGGTGAGGGCCTGTGCGTGTACAAACCCGCCATCGATACCAAAACCATCAAGCCGGTCAAGGACAAGATGGGTAACGGCAATACGGAGTTGTTGCTTAACTGGATTACGCCGCACCAGAAGTGGGGTATCCACAGTACTTATTCTGACAACTTGCGCATGCTGACATTATCACGCGGCGGTCCGCACGTGTGGATCTCCGAGCCGGAAGCCAAGGAAGCGGGCATTGTGGATAACGACTGGATCGAGGTTTACAACGTCAACGGCACGCTCACTGCACGGGCTGTGGTAAGCCAGAGGGTGCCGCGCGGGATGGCGCTGATGTATCACGCACAGGAAAAGATCATCAACGTACCGGGAGCAGAAACCAGCGGCTTCCGTGGCGGTATACACAACAGTGTGACGCGCACCGTGACCAAGCCCACGCATATGATAGGTGGATATGCTCAGTTGTCATGGGGCTTTAACTACTACGGCACTGTCGGTTCCAACCGCGATGAATTCGTGCTGCTACGCAAGATGAAGAAAGTGGACTGGATGGAAGGTCCCTTGGACGAAAACCAGCCAGCTGGAATAAGAGGGAGTGCAAAATGAAAATACGTGCCCAAGTTGGAATGGTGTTGAATCTGGACAAGTGTATCGGTTGTCACACCTGTTCGGTTACCTGCAAAAACGTGTGGACTTCGCGTGATGGTGTTGAGTATGCCTGGTTCAATAATGTGGAAACAAAACCGGGCGTTGGTTATCCGAAACAATGGGAAAACCAGGATGTGTGGAATGGCGGTTGGAAGCGCAGCAAGGGCGGCAAGATCGAGCCACGTCAGGGTGCGAAGTGGCGCATTCTGGTGAATATCTTCGGCAACCCTAATCTGCCGGAAATCGACGACTACTATGAGCCGTTCACTTTCGATTACCAGCATCTGCAAACCGCCAAGCTGTCCGAGACGCCGCCCACAGCGCGTCCGGTGTCGGTGATTACCGGCAAGAAAATGGACAAGATAATATGGGGCCCAAACTGGGAAGACGATCTGGGTGGTGAGTTTGCTTCACGTAGCCGCGACAAGAATTTCGACAACGTGCAGAAGGAAATGTATTCGACTTTCGAGAATACTTTCATGATGTATTTACCGCGTCTGTGCGAGCACTGCCTGAATCCGACTTGTGTCGCTTCTTGCCCGTCCGGTTCGATCTACAAGCGCGAGGAAGACGGTATTGTGCTGGTGGATCAGGACAAGTGCCGAGGTTGGCGCATGTGCATCAGCGGTTGCCCGTACAAGAAAATCTATTACAACTGGAAATCCGGCAAGGCAGAGAAGTGCACCTTCTGCTATCCGCGAATCGAGGGCGGCCAGCCCACGGTTTGTTCGGAAACTTGTGTCGGCAGAATTCGCTATCTTGGCGTGTTGTTGTATGACGCGGATCAAATCGAAGCCGCTGCCAGCGTGACGGATGAACAGGATTTGTATGAGGCGCAATTGAAGATGTTCCTCGATCCGAACGATCCAAAGGTTATTGCTCAGGCGCGTGCCGATGGCATCCCCGAAGCATGGCTGGAAGCTGCGCGCAAATCACCTGTGTACAAGATGGCGATGGAGTGGAAGATTGCCTTTCCCCTGCATCCCGAATATCGCACTTTGCCTATGGTCTGGTATGTGCCGCCGCTTTCACCGATACAGTCTGCGGCAGCAAGCGGTGCGATGGGCATGAACGGGATTATTCCCGACACCAAGTCATTGCGTATTCCGGTGAAGTACCTCGCCAATCTGCTGACCGCCGGCAAGGAGGCACCCATCGTTGCCGCACTGGATCGCATGTTGGCGATGCGTGCCTATATGCGCGGCAAGTCTGTCGATGGGGTTGCCAATACCAGCGTGCTCAAACAGGTGGGTTTGACTGCGGCACAGGTGGAGGAGATGTACCGTTACATGGCCATTGCCAACTATGAAGATCGCTTTGTCGTACCCAGCAGCCACCGCGCAGAAATTGTGGATGCCTACGATGAGAAAGGCAGCTGCGGTTTCACCTTTGGCAATGGTTGTTCCGATGGCACTTCCAAGCCCAGCCTGTTCGGTACCAAAAAACATGCAGCCAATGTTGTAGCGATGCCAAAGTCGATGAAAAAAATGAAGGAAGGGGTGTGAGCATGAAAACATTCAAAGTGTTATCGCTGTTGTTGAGTTATCCGCAGACCGAATGGTTGAAGGAACTGGATTTGTTGGTAGAGGTGCTGGATGAAGAAAAGAAGCTAAATGGCAAAGCCGCAAAGAAACTGGCTGAGCTGTTCCTTATGATGCGCACAGAAAAGCCGCTTGAACTTGAGCAAATTTACGTGGGCACCTTTGACCGCAATCCTTCACATTCGCTGCATCTGTTCGAACACATCCACGGTGAATCACGCGACCGCGGCATGGCGATGGTGAATTTGATTGAAGAGTATCGCAAGCATGGCTTGGATATGGATGCGGAAGAATTGCCGGATTATGTGCCGCTGTTTCTGGAGTATCTGTCGCAACTGCCGGATGATGAGGCATGCGCCATGCTGGGCGAGACCATCGATGTGATGGGCTTGATCGGGCGCAAGCTCAAGGCCAATAACAGCCCGTATCACCATGTGTTTGACGTGTTGGAAGCTATTTCGCCGGTGGCAGCCAAAGAGCTGCCGGATGTGCCGATACGCGACATGGAGGAAGCCATTGTTCAGTTTGGTCCGTCCGCTGACGGCACCGATCCGCTGATGGTACCCAGGACGCAATCCGCTGTGGTGCGTATGCCGGTATCGCGCAAAGCTGCTGCCGTGCAAGCAACTTAATTCAAGGAGAAAAATCATGGAATATCTTAACAACGTGCTTTTCGGGATTTATCCTTATGTCGCCATCGTCATTTTTTTGCTGGGCAGCCTGATACGTTTTGATCGCGAGCAATACACCTGGAAGAGCGACTCCAGCCAACTGCTGCGTGCCAGGCAATTGCGATGGGGCAGCAACCTGTTTCATATCGGCATCCTGTTCCTGTTCTTTGGACACATAGTTGGTTTGCTGACGCCGCACTGGCTGTATGAGAGCATGGGATTGTCTACCCCAGACAAGCAAATGCTGGCGATTGTCAGCGGTGGCATTGCGGGTTTGATTTGTTTCGCCGGTATTACCATACTGCTGCTGCGTCGTTTGCTGGATGAGCGTATCCGTGCTACTAGCAAACCGATGGACATCTTCATTCTGCTGTGGATTTTTGTCACCCTAGTGCTCGGCCTGATCAGTATTCTGTACTCGCTACAACACAAGGATGGCAGTGTCATGCTGCTGCTGGGCCAATGGGCGCAAGCCATCGTGACCTTCCGTGCCGGTGCAGCCGATGCCTTGCTGACGGTGCCGCTGATCTACAAATTGCACCTGATGTTCGGCATGACCGTATTTGTACTGTTCCCGTTCACCCGTCTTGTGCATGTGTGGAGCGGCTTTGCGCTCGTCGGCTATTTGACTCGCAGCTATCAGGTGGTGCGGCAGCGGGGTTAAGTCAAAATACAAAAAGCTAGCCACAGAGATCACAGAGAAGCAAGTGTGAATTGGCACCGTGTGGTGATTCACGCTATGGCTAAAAAGCGAAACCCATTGTGTACCACGCACTCTCTGTGATCTCTGTGGCTAAATGTTTTTCTAGATTAATGATGGAGAATGGATTATGAGCATCAGCGTAAACGATATTGAGATCACAGATGAGGCGGTGGAACGCGAGTTGCCACACCATGAAAATGCGCCATTTCCAGTGAAATCGGCGGTGGAAGCCTTGGTGTTGCGCGAGGTATTGTTGCAAGCTGCACGTGCCAAGGTGGCATTGGCGCAGGAGGAATTGCTAACCCTCGAAAAGTCTCAGCAGGAGGATGCAGAATCGCTGATTGAAGATGCACTGATCAGTCGCCTGATTGAAATGGAAGTGTCCACACCGACACCAACAGACGAGGAGTGTGAGATTTTTTATAGCAAAAATCTCAAGCAGTTTCGCCAGGGTGATCTGGTGGAAGCTAGCCATATTTTATTTCAGGTGACGCCAGAGGTGCCGCTGGATGCGCTGCGTGCCAAAGCCGAGGAGGTGCTGCAACAGGTGCTGGCACACCCCGAGCAATTCAAGGAGTTGGCACGCACTTACTCGAATTGCACCTCTTCTGAAGTGGGTGGCAGCCTGGGGCAACTGAGCAAGGGACAAACTGTACCGGAATTTGAACGCGTCATTTTCAGTCAGCAGTCCGGTGAAATTTCCCCCAGACTGCTGGAAAGCCGTTTCGGTCTGCACATCGTTCAAGTCGAGCATCGCGTGGAAGGCAATACCTTGCCGTTTGAGATGGTACGCGAACAGTTGGCCGTTTTTCTGGCCGAACAGGTTCGTGCGCGCGCGCTGAAGCAATATCTGAAAATTCTGGTGGGGCAGGCGGATATTCAGGGGGTGGAGCTGGAGGATGCAGATTCGCCGTTGCTGCAGTAGCTTGTTCTTTAGCCTGACATTCATGCC
>JBCKTZ010000044.1:0-11346 GCA_038925245.1 Gallionellaceae bacterium | reverse complement strand
ATTCAGCACGTCTGGCTGCGATCAAAGGTGTAACTGAAGAAACCACCACTGGCGTGCATCGTTTGTATCAAATGCATGAGCGCGGAGAACTGAAGTTCCCAGGCATCAACGTGAATGACTCTGTAACCAAGTCCAAGTTCGACAACCTGTATGGCTGCCGTGAGTCGCTGGTAGATGCGATCAAACGCGCTACCGACGTGATGATCGCTGGCAAAGTTGCCGTCATCGCCGGTTACGGCGACGTGGGCAAAGGTTCTGCACAAGCCATGCGCGCACTGTCAGCGCAGGTCTGGGTAACGGAAATCGACCCGATCTGCGCACTGCAAGCTGCCATGGAAGGCTACCGCGTAGTGACCATGGATTACGCCGCTGAACACGGCGACATCTTTGTAACCTGCACCGGCAACTTCCATGTGATCACCCATGAGCATATGAAGAAGATGAAGAACAATGCCATCGTCTGCAACATTGGTCACTTCGATAATGAAATCGACGTTGCGTCGTTGAAGCAATACACTTGGGACAATATCAAGCCACAGGTTGACCACATCATCTTCCCAGATGGAAAACGTATCATCCTGTTGGCCGAAGGCCGTCTGGTAAATCTGGGTTGTGGTACCGGCCATCCTTCCTACGTGATGAGCTCTTCGTTTGCTAACCAGACCATTGCGCAAATCGAGCTGTGGACAGAGCACAAGAAGGGTAGCAACAAATACCCAATTGGCGTGTACACCCTACCCAAGCATCTGGACGAAAAAGTAGCGGTGCTGCAATTGCGGACACTCAATGCCGTTCTCAGCACCTTGACCGACGTGCAAGCTGCCTACATCAACGTGCCTAAGGAAGGGCCATACAAGTCTGATCACTATCGCTATTAAGCGATAGCAGGCTGCAAGGTGTAATTCCAATTCAATACTATTAAGAGTTACTTAATTCGAGACACTTTTAAATCCCCCCTACCCCCCCTTTTTCAAAGTGGGGAACACTCTCCTTTCAAGGCCTGTCTGGTTCCCCACTTTGAAAAAGGGGGGTTAGGGGGGATTTGGTGCGTGGGATGCGCCTTACAGAATTATTGTCGTTTTAATTTGGAATTGGAATAACATGCAAAGGGGCGGATCGAATCCGCCCACCTCTCAACGAGAAAAGACACAATCATGTCAAAAAATTTATCCATCAGTTTTGAATTTTTTCCACCGCAAACGGCAGAAGGCATGGAGAAGCTTCATGCAGCGCGCAAACAACTGGCGGTACTCAAACCCGAATTTTTCTCCGTCACCTTTGGTGCTGGCGGCTCCACACGTGATCGCACGCTGGAAACGGTAACGCAGATTCAGGCCGACGGCTACCCTGCCGCACCGCATCTGTCATGCGTGGGTTCTACCCGTGAAAACATACGCGCCATACTAAAAACTTATAAAGACCTCGGCATCACGCGCATTGTTGCACTACGCGGCGATCTGCCTTCCGGCATGGCTACCACCGGCGAGTTCCAGTACGCCAACGAACTCGTTAGCTTTATACGCGCCGAAACGGGAGATCACTTTCACATCGAAGTAGCCGCCTATCCTGAATTTCATCCGCAAGCCAAATCGCCTCGTGACGACCTGCTCAACTTCCAGCGCAAGGTCTATGCCGGTGCGGACTCGGCCATCACGCAATATTTTTACAACGCGGACAGCTATTTCTACTTTGTCGAGCAATGCCACCAACTGGGTATCACCATCCCCATCGTGCCGGGCATCATGCCGATCGGAAAATTCTCGCAGCTGGCGCGCTTCTCCGACGCCTGCGGCGCAGAGATTCCGCGCTGGATACGCAAAACGCTGGAAAGCTACGGTGACGACACTGCATCCATACAGGCTTTTAGTATGGATGTGGTTACGAAACTGGCTGAGCGTCTGCTCGCTGGGGGCGCACCTGGCCTGCATTTTTATACACTCAACCAAGCCGCACCCAGCATGGAAATCTGGAAACGGATAGGATTATAAATAATCAAACCCTTTGCCAGAGAGTGTGTTGTTGGGGCTTTAGCCCCTTACAACCACAGCCTACCCCTTGCGGGTGCAGAGAACACAGAGGGCACAGAGATGAAATATTCAAACGATACAAATAGTGCGATATTTTCGCTTACGTTACTCGAAGAAGAAAGCGCTTTTCTCTGTGTACTCTGTGTTCTCTGTGGCTAGCTTTTTGTTTTAAGAAAATTACACCATGCGTACTCCTGAATTACTTTTACCCGCAGGCACCCTCGCCAAAATGCGCACCGCCTACGCCTTCGGCGCCGACGCGGTATACGCCGGCCAGCCCCGCTACAGCTTGCGTGCACGCAACAACGATTTCCAGATGGAAGAGTTGCGCACCGGCATTCAAGAAGCACACCAGCTCGGCAAAAAATTCTTTGTCGCCAGCAACCTGATGCCGCACAACGCCAAGGTCAAAACCTATATGGCAGACATGGAACCCGTCATCCAAATGAAGCCGGATGCGCTGATCATGGCCGACCCGGGCCTGATCATGATGGTGCGCGAACGCTGGCCGGATGTACCGATTCATCTATCGGTGCAAGCCAACACCGTCAACTATGCGGCGGTAAAATTCTGGAAGTCGCTGGGACTCGAGCGCGTGATCCTGTCGCGCGAACTTTCGCTGGACGAAGTCTCAGAAATACGTCAGGAATGCCCGGACATGGAACTAGAAGTTTTCGTGCACGGTGCTCTGTGTATCGCCTATTCCGGTCGCTGTTTGCTGTCCGGCTACTTCAACCACCGCGACGCCAATCAGGGCACCTGCACCAACTCCTGCCGCTGGGACTACAAGGTGGCAAATGCGCAGGAAGATGGCAGTGGCGACATCAAGAAGATAGAGTTTGATTTCGACAAAGCACTCAGCGAAAGCGCGCTCTCCGATTGCGGCTCGCAACCGCGCCACCCGCTGGCAGACCAGCCCCATCTCATTGCGCGTGGCGATCACCCGGACGAATTGATGCCGGTACTGGAAGACGAACACGGCACCTACATCATGAACTCCAAAGACCTGCGCGCCGTGGAGCATGTCGAGCGTCTAGCGAAAATCGGTATTGATTCGCTGAAGGTCGAAGGCCGCACCAAATCTATCTACTACGTGGCGCGCACCGCGCAGGTGTACCGTCAAGCGATAGACGACGCTGTAGCAGGCCGTCCCTTCAACTACAGCTTGCTCGGTGCGCTGGATGCTTTGGCCAACCGCGGCTACACCGACGGTTTCTACGAACGCCACCACACCCACGAGCAGCAAAACTACATGCGCGGTCACTCAGAAAGTACTCGTCAACAATACGTCGGTGACATCGTGCATTGCGAAAATGGCATGGCCGAGATCGAGGTAAAAAATCGTTTTAGTGTGGGCGACAAACTGGAAGTCATCCACCCTTCCGGCAACTACATCGTTGATCTGAACGAGATGCGCTCCATGACGGGCGATGCACTCAGTGTTGCACCTGGCAGCGGGCATCGCGTGCGGATACCGTTAACAGGCAATGTTGAAAAAGGCATGATTGCGCGGTTTGTTTAAACCACCCTCCCTTGACACCTCCCCAGATTATACAAAGTTATGTATAATCTACCCATGCAAACCCCAATCAAAGCTGTAGAATTTCTGGGTAGCGCGTTAAATGACTTGCGCGCCTTCCCGCTTTCAGCACGCCGCGAAGCCGGATATCAGATAGACAAGGTCCAACACAACGAAGAACCGGATGACTGGAAGCCAATAAAAACTATCGGCGCAGGCGTGCAGGAAATCAGGATTCATGATGATACGGGCGCGTTCCGGGTGATCTACATCGCCAAACTGAAAGATGCAGTATATGTGCTGCACTGTTTCCAGAAGAAATCACAAAGAACTTCTGCGCAAGACATAGCGCTTGCAAGCAAACGGTATAACGAACTTATGCGAGGTGCGAAATGAGTAAGCAACGATTCAAAAGTGTATGGGATGCAATTGAAGATACACCCGGCGAAGCTGCCAACATGAAAGCACGCGCTGAACTGATGCGCGCTATTGCCGAATACGTCCGTAGCAGCGGCATGACCCAGGCAGAAGCTGCAAAAACACTAGCAGTTACTCAACCTCGCATTTCAGACCTGATGCGTGGCAAGGTGGATGTGTTTTCCATTGATACACTGGTCAACATGCTGGCAGCGGCAGAGATTCTGCTGGAGTTGCGATTGAAGAAGGCAGCATGATCCTCTCCACTATATCCAACGCCGACCGCTATGCCATACTGCACCCACTATTCCCGCGTGCCTTCGATTTCATTCGCAATACGGATCTACATGCATTGAAGCCCGGCATTCATCCCATCATCGACAAACAGCTTTTTGTGATCGTCGAAGAAGCGAATGGGCGTACACGTGAAGAAGCTAAACTGGAGTGTCACCGCAAGTACATCGATATTCAGCTGGTGCTTGAAGGCGTGGATGCAATGGGCTGGAAACCTTTGGCAGATTGCCATCAGCCGTTGGACGACTACAACGAGGAACGCGACATTCGTTTTTTCAATGATGCGGCGGAAAGCTGGATCAGCACCCCGGCCAATTCATTCTGCATTTTCTTTCCGGACGACACGCATGCACCCTTGGTGAGCTCAGGAAAAATCCGCAAACTTATATTTAAAATAGCAGTTGAACCAATGTAGGGTGCGCCGTGCGCACCATGGTGCGTGTGACGCACCCTACCAAAATACGCCAGCAGGGCGGGAGATTGAACACGGCACGAATAAAATATTCAATATAATCAGTTAGTTAGGTTACACGCACATCCAGTTCCGACACCCCGCAGGGTTCTTGTCCCATGCGAAGCAGAGCGTAGTGCAGGAGACTGCTAGACGTCAAATGCCACATCGCCTTCATCCACTACATCGCCTATCTTGATGCCTTTAAAATCAAACAAGCTGCTATCCATCAAATGTGAAGGCCGCGCATTTTGCATCGCAGTGAAGATGGTCTGACGGCGGTTAGGATACTGCAACTCCCAAGCATTCAGCATTTCCTTGATATTCTGCCGCTGTAGATTTTCCTGTGCGCCGCACAGATTGCACGGAATGATGGGAAACTCCATCGCACGCGCAAAGCTGGCGATGTCTTTTTCCGCACAATAAGCCAAGGGACGTATCACCACATGGTCGCCCTTGTCCGTCACCAATTTGGGCGGCATCGCCTTGAGCTTTCCAGCAAAAAACATGTTCAAAAATAGCGTCTCTATCATGTCATCGCGATGATGGCCGAGCGCGATTTTGTTCGCGCCCAACTCGCCCGCCACCCTGTAGATAATGCCGCGACGCAGGCGCGAACACAGCGAGCAAGTGGTCTTGCCCTCGGGAATTTTTTCCTTGACGATAGAATAAGTGTCCTGAGTTTCGATGTGATATTCCACGCCGATGGATTTAAAATAATCGGGCAGGATGTGATCGGGAAAGCCGGGTTGTTTCTGATCGAGATTCATCGCAATCAGGCGAAATTTGATAGGCGCACGTTTCTGCAAGGCACGCAGAATTTCCAGCATGGTGTAAGAATCTTTGCCGCCAGACATGCACACCATCACCACATCGCCGTCTTCGATCATATTGAAATCGCCGATGGCCTTGCCGACGTATTGCTCCAACCTGCCGCGCAGTTTATTGAAATTGCTGGAGCGGGGTTCGAAATGGATGGGTTGGGTAATTGCGTTCATAGTTGCTTTTTCACTTAATTTAACCCCCGTCATTCCCGCGCAGGCGGGAATCCAGTTGATTTAAAAACTCCCCGCGAAGCTGGAGAGAGTGTGTTGTTGGGGCTTTAGCCCCTTACAACCACAGCCTACCCCTTGCGGGTGCAACATGACTGCTTTGTCCGCTACACGGAATGTTTTTTTGCTGGATTCCCGCCTTCGCGGGAATGACGAGGCGTGGGACCCCGCAGGGGTTCTTGTCCTATACGAAGCAGAGCGTAGTGTAGGGCAATCTGGGATTAAAGGTTAATACTGCGCCCGCCATCAACATTGATAACTTGCCCAGTGATATAGGGTGCATTGCTGATTAAAAATTCCACCGTCTTCGCAATGTCGTCCGGCTCGCCTTCGCGTTTTAACAAGGTGTGAGCAACAATCTGTTTGCGACGTGATTCATTCTCCCAATCACCCTGCTCCGGCCAGATAATCACTCCCGGTGCCACGGCATTCACCCGCACTTGCGGCGCCAGCTCCTGTGCCAGCGCTTTTGTCAGCGCCACCAGACCTGCCTTCGCCACGCTGTACAAAAGATGCCCCTGCATCGGCCGCTCTGCATGAATATCCACGATATTAACGATCGTGCCATTGCGTAGTCGCAACTCAGCTGCTGCCGCCTGCGCCAGAAACAGCGGCGCTTTCAGATTGGTACCGATCAAATCAGTCCAATGCGCCTCATCCGCCTCTGCCAGCGTGGTCGGGTAAAAACTGGAAGCATTATTCACTAGTCCATCTAGGCGACCAAAGTGTTTTATCGTGTCATGCACCAGCTTGGGCAATGCATGCAGATCAAGCAAATCAGCCTGCACGCAAAATGCAGAACCAGCGCGCAACGCATTCAACTCAGCCTCCAATGCCAAAGCTTCCGCTGCAGACGAGCGGTAATGCACGGCTATGTTTGCACCCGCCGCATGCAGTCGGCGACAAATTGCCGCACCAACCCGCTTTGCCCCCCCGGTTACCAGTATTACTTTGCCTTGCATTGGCCTCTCCATGATTCAACTTTCCAAAACTGAAGGCAATAAAAAATATATACCTCGTCATTCCCGCGCAGGCGGGAATCCAGCGGGTTTAAACAAAAAAGCATTTTTATTTTGCTGGATCCCCGCCTGCGCGAGGATGACGGCAAGATAAATAATCACTAAATGGCACCTCTAAAACCTGCCCTCACCACAAAGAACATGTTTAAGATTAAACTCCACAAATCGTATTTTACTCCATCCCCACCATGTCCTCACTACCATTGCCCAGCCCGGAAGCACAAAAGCACAGCCAGCAACTGTGCGAACTAATCCATCATGACATCGCCCTACAAGGGGGGTGGATTTCATTTTCGCGCTTTATGGAACTGGCACTGTATGCCCCCGGACTAGGCTACTACAGCGCAGGGACAAGCAAATTCGGCGCGGCTGGCGACTTCATTACTGCACCGGAGCTATCGTCGCTATTTGGCCGCACACTGGCGCGGCAAGTGGTGGAAATCATGAGCTTGAGCACGCCACACATACTCGAACTCGGCGCTGGCAGCGGCAAACTGGCACTGGATATTCTGACTGAACTAGAGCGTCTGGCGCAATTGCCAACCACCTACGCTATCCTCGAAGTGAGCGCTGACCTAAGACTACGTCAACAAACCCTGTTAAGCAAACATCTGCCCCACCTCGTTGAGCGCATCAAGTGGCTGGATACGCTGCCCGCACAAATATCCGGTGCAGTCATCGCCAATGAAGTGCTGGATGCGCTACCGGTGCATCTGGTGCGCTGGCGCGACTCCCAAATATTTGAGCGCGGCGTGGCAAGCAAAGGCAGCAATTTTATCTGGCAAGAACGCCTGCCGGAAAATGTTGCCTTGCTGGAACTGGCACAGCAGATCAATTTTCCGGACCATGATCTTAGTGAAATATCGTATCTCAGTGAAATTTCGCTCATTGCACGCGGCCTGGTCAGCAGCCTGTGCGAGCGCCTGAACAAGGGTGCCATGCTCTTCATCGACTACGGTTTTGGTGCCCGTGAGTACTACCATCCGCAGCGCGACAGCGGCACCCTAATGTGCCACTACCGCCACCATGCCCATGATGACCCCTTCTTCCTGCCCGGCTTGCAGGACATCACCGCCCATGTGGACTTCACCGCCGTTGCCGAAAGTGCCATCGACCATGGCGCCAACCTGCTGGGCTACACCACGCAAGCGCATTTCTTGATCAATGGCGGCATTACCGACTTGATCAGCGATGTTTCTCCTGACAACTTGCGCGAATACTTGCCACTGTCAGCGCAAATACAAAAACTCACCAGCCCCGCTGAAATGGGCGAACTGTTCAAGGTGATCGCCCTGGGTAAAGGTATTGATGCGCCATTGTCTAATTTTTTAGCGGGAGATAAATCGCGGCTTTTATAACATGAAACGTAACTACTCAGGAGATGGACAAAGCACCACAACACCAGTCCCTTCCCCCTCTCAGAGGGAAGGAGAAAATCGGCACCACCTGAGTAGTTACAGCAGATGTTAGAATACAGCATGGTTAAATTTGAGTTCACCGCCCACGCACAAACTGTTGCCACCTCTCGTGCCATCAAAAACGAGTGGATAACCTCAACCTTATCAACACCAGAGCTTCGTCTAGCGGATCGCGAAGATCCCGAACTGATGCATGCCCTATCTAGGATTTCAGAGCATGAAAACCGTGTTCTGCGCGTGGTGTACAATGCCTATACTGAACCTGTCCGTATAGTTACAGTCTTTTTCGATAGAAGCATGAGGGGCAAACTATGAAAGTCCAATTTGATCAAAAAGCCGATGCGGTTTATTTTCGTCTAGATGAGTCCGCTATTGTAGAGTCTGAGGAAGTACGCCCCGGCGTAATTCTCGACTTCAACGACAAAGACCAAGTAGTTGGCATCGAGCTACTTTCCCTTAAGGGCCGTGTACCTGTTGAAATGCTACGCCAGATGTCTTTTGAAGTTGCCTAAACCACTGAAGAGGTAAATGGAGTCTCACCCTCATGGCACTCACCATACTTACCCCATCTTCTTGCACTTTTTGACTTAAGTGCAACACGTTGATTATATTTAATATTTTATTTTCAGCGGCAGTTTTTAATTTCTTTATGAATCAATTTATCACGTTACAAACCTCAGATCACTCCAATTTCTTTCAGAAGATCAGGATGCTTATCCAGCAGCTTAAACAGCAGAACAGTGGATTTATGCGGCTGTGTCTTGCCTGTTTCGTATTCAGAAAATGCAGAAACACCCCCACCAAATAACCTTCCCGCATCCGCTTGTTTCAAGCCTAGCTTCTTGCGAATTGCACGCAACCATGCCGCTTCTTCCATATCCAATTTTGATGTAAATGCGTCAATAGCAACGCTATACCCCTCGCCTTCACCGGGATCAAACTCACACTCTGCACACTCGGGGCAATGCCAACCCTTGATGCCAGGAACAATCAAAGTACGCCCCTTATAAGCAAACACAAGGTCACATTTTCCATGCTTGAGCAGCGTGCCATCATCGCATTGCAGACAATATCTTTCTTTAGTCATTTTACTTCTCCTTAAACTGGATCACTAACGCCCCTACACGCAGGGTTAACTTGATGTAAGCTGTCTTCCCGTTAGGACAGGGTGCGTAATATACGTCTTGCCACACCTTGCTATCCGCGTGCGTTGTCATACTCTTGAACAACATACCGCGTCGTAAGCTTTGTACAACTAGCAACGCTTGAGCTGTGTCCAACCCCATCAAACGCGCATTATTTCTAGCTGTGGCCGTAAATCCATCAATGCCGGCTTGCAGTAGCGCCAATTTCAGCAACTCTAAATCGTAATGTGCGGAACGTTTTTCCATGGGCTAATTTTATGGAAAGCATGAATTAATGTCAAGACAATGTCAAGACACCTTTTGGATAACTGGGGTCAGATAACTGGGATAACTGCAGATAACTGGATAACTGGGGATAACTGGGATAACTGGGGATAACTGGGATAACTGGGGTCAGATACAAATTAAACGTAGCATTTAATTTGTATCTGACCCCAGTTATTAACCCCAGTTATTATTTTTTGGCGAAAAAAACCCGCATCGCTGCGGGTTTTCATATTACGTTTTAACTTGTCATTTAGCCATTAATCAATATGCCGACTAACAGCTCAATAGTTAAATTAGAACTTGTAACGCAATGATACTGAGATAGCATTCTGAGAGTGCGTTGTTATGTTTGTTTGACCGGCGGGAACGGCAGCAGCAGCAGCGGCTCCTGTACCTGGTGTAACTTGTTCTGCTGCATTGAACGCACCAGCTCGCACAACAGACGTTATATCAACAGTCTTCTTCACTTCTGGAGACATAACCACCGCGCCTTCTAGAGAAAGAGTCTTGGAAAGTTCATAGCCGCCGCCAAAGGTGACTGAGTTCTGAACAACCGCTGGGAACAATTCATTATTGAAGAAGTTAATAACACCGTTCCTGTAATCAGTTCCACCGAGATTTGGACCATTATTAGAAGGACCCGCTTGTTTAATGGGGTCGTTAGCTTTATTGTAACCCGCACCTACCCAGTAGCCATTACCCGCGTACTTGGCACCAACAGCAACAACAGTTTGATCTTTCCAGTTGAAATCTTTGAACCCTGCAGCAGAAGACCATTGGATAGATTTGTAATCGGCTGTCAAAGTGACATTGTCAATAGTGTAAGCCACGCCTGCTTGTATTTTGGCGGGTTGGGCCAGCTTATCGCCAAAGCCTGCCTGACCAGTACAGCCCCCACCAGCTGGTGAGCACAGACCGAAACCTTCGGCAGCTTTAGATATTTGTGTGCCGTAAGTCATTGCTATCGCTGTTTGGTAAGAAGCTGCAACCACTACGGCTGGGGTCACGTTGTAGTAACCACCCAGGCTGGCACCAAAGCCGGTGTCAGTATCGGCGCCCGGCTTGTATGGGGTAGGTGAATTAGTATAGGCCATCTGCAATGAGCCATATTGCAAGATAGGTGAGAAACCAATGCCAAAGTCTTTGTCGTTATAAGCGATGGTAGCAATTACCCTTGCGATGCTCATGATCGTTTTACCAGCGACATGAGTATTGGCAGGAGCAGTAGTGTAATCCACGCCCATTCCAGCAATCCCTGCCATTGCAACGCCATAGCTCAGGCTGTTATTGATACGGCTGGAGTAAGAAACGTCAGGAATATAACTTTCTTTTGTGCTGCTGGTGTTAGCAACTCCGAAGCCGGTGTTGGTAACAGTTGGCTTGAAGTAAGTAACACCACCAACCACTTCTGAACCCTTAGACTTGCCCAGCAGGGCTGGGTTAGCCCAGGCATTATCAGCACCCATATAATTGGCAACGCCTGTGCCGCCCAGTGCGGTGCTTTGTGCGCCAACAGCCATCATTTCATTGCCGTTTGTTGCATACGCCATAGGCGAAACCAAACCTACTGCCATCAATGCTGCCACGATTTTCATATTCTTCTTCATTTGTCTTCCCTTTTAATGGTGTTACGTTTTAATAATTACTGCTCTGGTTTACAGCTATATGGCACCTCTAAAAATCCAAACCTCGTCGTGATACTGCTTGCTCAGAAATTTTTAGAGGTGCCCTATATTC
>JBCKTZ010000043.1:0-11971 GCA_038925245.1 Gallionellaceae bacterium | reverse complement strand
TGCAGTATCCGCCTACGTGTTTATCGCTATTATTAAATAAGGAGCTTCAATTGGATGCCTCGATCTACACTTGGCTACAGATTTTGTCGGGATCAGTTTTTGAAAAAACCCATATTTTTGAATGTAAATTAGAACTGCAATTAGGCCGCAGGGCGCAACCCTGCACACAGCTAATCTAGTGTTGCTATGTCTGATTTAGACGCAGCAAACTCGGCGAGTTAAATTCACCCAGAACATATTGTGTACTGCGGCCGCCAGCGCCAGTACTGACAATTATGCCTTGCTCAACCAACTCTTTGATGTCGCGCAAGGCGGTATCGGGGGAACAATGATTCATAGTCACCCACTTTTTGTTGGTCAGATTGCCTTCAAATCCATCTATCAACTTGTTGAGCATTTTTACCTGGCGCTCGTTCATAGCCACGTTTGACCAGTGATTCCAGAAGCTTGCCTTGAGCATCACCTCCTGCATCTGCTTGGCACTGCCCTGTATTGCTCGCAACAAACACCCAAGGAACCATTCCAGCCATTTAGTAACATCCTGAGTACCTTTCTGAGCAGATTCCAGGGAGTCGTAATAATCTTTTCGCTCGCGCTGTATCTGAGCGGACAGGCTATAAAAACGTTGATCGGATTCGTCAGCGCGCGCTAATGCTATGTCGCACACTGCGCGTCCGATACGGCCATTGCCGTCCTCGAATGGATGAATAGTGACGAACCATAAATGTGCAAGACCTGCCTTGATTGTCGGATCCAGCCCTTGCGCATGGTTGTTGAACCAGTCGAGGAATAACGCCATTTCCTGCACGAGCCTTGCAGCCGGGGGCGCTTCGAAGTGCACCTTCTCCCTGCCAACACCGCCAGACACGACTTGCATGGGGCCATCGGCATCTGTTCTGTAAGCACCGGTCACGATTTTAGACCAGCCACTGTAGCCAGCCGGGAAAAGCGCTGCGTGCCAAGCAAACAATCGTTCTTCCGTCAAAAGCTGGTCATACCGCTGTGTCGCATCCAGCACCATCTCGACCACGCCATCGACCTGCCGATCAGAGGGTGCCAATGCGCCGATGTTCATACCCAGCCGCCTGGCCAGAGAAGAACGCACGGATTCAGGATTCAGCTTTTCACCTTCGATTTCGCTGGTCTTGATAACGTCATCTGTCAGTACTCGCAGTGCTGTATCTTCAGCCAGCTTGAAGCCGAGCGCCTGCATGCCACCAAGCAAACGGCCGCGCTCCAGCGTGACTCTCGATAACAGTTCTGAAAGTCGACTTGCGTCAAATTCCCAGACTGTCCATTCTGGAAGCTGCCAGATGTATTTCTTATATTCGCCGCTATTCATGCGGTGAATATATCATTTATTCGCCGCAGTGACAATGAAGTTACATAGGCAGACGATCAAAACCGATACCCCAGATTCACCCACACTCTGGGTTTAGGGTCACTACTCGTATCCGCTTGTGGTGCGCCGCCCGTATTGCGCCAAGCCAAAGTGGCATCGCCGCTCCAGGCATCGCGCTGATAACGCATGCCCACGCCACCACCACTCAAGCTGCGCTTGTTATTGGCGGCGGGATCAATTGGTTTGGCATTGGTCTTGATGGTGCCGCCATCCACAAACACATACGGCGCATAAGCACCCGCGCTGTAGCGAAGCTCTAACTGCGCCAACGCGCCTTCATCGCCGCTGGCCTCACCCGTGGGGTAGGCGCGCACACCGCCGGCACCGCCCAGGCTCATCTTTTCGGACGAGTCCAGGTTTTTGCTGGCAGCCTGGAGGTTGATGCGTCCCATCAGGCTGAAACCTGCTGGTAAGGACTGAAGACGCACTAGGTCCAGGTTGAATTTGTTAAAGCTGCCACGGGTGTTGTTAGAATCCTTGGTGGGATTAGTGGTGGGCAATGAAAGATCAATCTTGAGCTCGCCCGGCGTCCAGGTCACGCTGCCGTAAGTGATGCCCCCACCACCTACGCTGTCGCGGTTATCAAACTGCAGGGCAATGGGCACGGACTCGCTGGATTTACTGCTGTCGGGTTCGCCGTCTTTGTTGTCCCGCAGGTCTTTGGCTTGGTAGGTACCGCTGAGTGTGAGGTTGGTCTGTTGCGAGCGAACCAGCGGGTAACTTAGCCCCGCGCTGGACACTTTGGCGGTGCCGTTGGCTTGCAAGTTGGCAAATTCTTTCGCCAACACATAGCTGGTGTGGGAGTAGCCCACATTGCCACGCAAACCCGATGCGCCCACGGGCAAGTTGTAGCCTAGCGAGCCCAGCCACAGCTGCTCGTCGCTGACCAGTGTGTTGATCTTGATCTGATCGCCCAGCATGAAAGGGCTGTTGATGTTGAGGTTGGTGCGAGCGCGGGTTTGGCCGGTGTAGCGGCTGCCCGCGTTGTCCATTCCCACGTCGCCGGTTACGCGCTTATTACGGCTCACTTGCACTATCAGGTCACCGGTGCCGGGTTGCGCTCCGGGGCGGATCACTGGCGCGGTTTTAATGCCCGGCAGGTCATCCAGAATCAGGGATGCGCGCTCCAGTGCAGCACTTGCTATCACGGCACCTGGCTTCAAATTGCCCAAAAATGGTGTCGCCTGCGTTGCCAGCGCTGCGTCCTCGCCTTCTGCTTGCACCAGGCCGTAGCGACCCTCGATGATCTCAATGCGCAATACACCAAAGTTCATGGCTTGGGGTGGCAGTACCGCACGTGCAAACGGGAAACCACTGGCGCGGTAGAAGTCGCTGACGCGGTCGACCAGGCCGCGCAGACCTGCCAGGTCAAACGACTTGCCGGCCACATCACCCAAAGCATCTTGCAGTGTGTCCTGGCTGATGACCGAGTTGCCCACAAAGCTGACTGTCTGCACCACTACCGTAGCGCCTCCAGGCAAGACCGAGCCAGACGGTAGCGGGGCTTGAATGTTCAGCGGTTGGCTCTCGCGTGGAGCTTCAATGGGGGGTTGTAGCTGTTGCAGGATTTGACCTGCATCAGGGGCGATTTGGGCTTGGGCCGGGGTGGTGAGGGACACTAAGGCCAAGGCCAAGGCCAGTGCTAGGGCAAGTGCATTACGCTGGGGGTGGTGTTGTTTTGTCATGTTTTGATTCTTTCAGTAAGGGGCAACTGTCTTATTGCTTCTTGTTTTCAGCCAATTGGCCAAGGTTGATCCCGCCGGCTACGACAAAGACACGCATATCCCTTCCAGGGCAGTTGGCAATTGCGATAGTACCACCCCCTCGTCATTGCGTGGCCTGTATCCGCTTGCGGTGCGCCGCCCTTATAGAGCTAGTATTTGTCGCTTTATTGAGCTACAATTATACACCCCATTTAACAGGAGGCTAAATCATGGCTGCAACAGCATTTGTCCGGGCGCGGATTGACGAAACGTTAAAGAACGAAGCCGCCGCTGTGCTGGCGGATATGGGTCTTACTGTGTCTGACGTGGTGCGCATTGCATTGACCAAAATTGCCAAAGAAAAGGCGCTTCCGTTTGAGATGCGCACACCCAACAAAGTCACGGCAAAAACGCTGGCAAAGAGCGAACGCGGCGAGGATGTTCACCACGCCAAAGATGCTGACGATCTGTTTGGGCAGCTTGGCATCTGATGCGCCAGCCAGACTACTCCGGCCAGTTCAAACGCGACGTGAAGCAGTCGCAAAAGCACGGCAAGGACATGGACAAGCTCAAGGTTTTGCTGGGCTTGCTGATAGCCGGCAAACCGTTGTCTGCAAGCTATCTCGATCACCCGCTAAAAGGCGGTTGGCGCGGGTTTCGTGATGCGCACATTGAACCGGATTGGCTGTTAATTTACAAAATTTCTGGGGACGTTGTGCGGTTTGAGCGTACCGGGCGGCATACGGATTTATTCGATGAGTGAGCACAAGCAGCTTGGGCTTGAACCAACCTGACAGACTGAGAGCTGCGCCTACGCTTAACCTGGGTTTTCTTCCGCTGCACCTCAAAACCGATACCCCAGATTCACCACACTCTAGATCGCGCCGTTGTAGACATTATTTGTTCTTTTTGCTGGCTGCTGTTTTTGTTTTAGCGGCCACGGGTGCAGGCATGGCCATCACGTTGCCTAAATTGCTCATCGACAGCAGTTGAGCATAGGCCAGGCCCATGGTCAAGCTTCTTTCCATGTTTCCAAATCCGACAACCATTGCGCAGCGGGGCGCACACCCACACCGGCAACGTCAAACGCATGGGGTGTGCGTCGCACCAGTTGAATGGCTGATGCCTGCGGCTGCTGTGCTGCAGTTTTGCGTAGCAGGTGTGCAGGATGGGTGTCACCCACTTTCGCTTCAATGAAGTGCGTGGCGCGTCCAGCCTCGTCAGCCAGAACAAAGTCAATCTCATGACCGTCCGTTGTGCGCATATAGTGCAACTCAAGGGATGTGCCTTGGCTGTCATTCATGAACTGCACATGCTTCAACAGGTGACTGGCCACCAGGTTTTCGAACCGTGCACCAGATTCTGGTGAATCGTCCTTAGTTTCATTGACGTAGGCCCAATCGTAAAAATACAACTTTGGGGACTTGGCCAAGGCGCGGGCAACGTTGTGGTGGTAGGGGCGAACCAAAAAAACAATGTGCAAGGCCTCCAAAATGTCGATGTAACTGCGTACAGTGTTGGATGACAAACCCACTTCACGGCCCAAAGCATCGAATGAAATCGGGCTCCCTGTGCGCGTTCGCAGCATCTCCAGCAGCAAACGCATTGCCCGCACCTCTTGTATACGACTGAACTCCAGCACGTCTTCACGTACCAAGTCTATGAAATATTGGTTTTGCCAACGTTTGCGGGCGCTGTCAGTGGCCTTTAACAAGGGCTCCGGAAATCCACCAAAACGCAGCAAGGCATCCAGTGCTTCGTCCGAATTTGCCACCTGCGGCGCAAATTCCTTGACCGAAAAAGGATGCAGCCGCCAGCGAAAATAGCGCCCCGCCAACGACTCCCCCGTTTGTCGGAATGTATCCAGGCGGGCGCTACCGGTAATCAGTAAAGACTGCTTCGCTGGCTTGGTGTCGAACACGCCTTTGAGGTATTTTTTCCAATCCGGCATGGCATGGATTTCATCGAGCATCACATAGTCGTGTGAGGATGCCCAGTCCGCCCCATTAATACGGGCGCGATCAAGCGCACTGTCGTAGTTCAAATACAGCGGTCGCAGGAAGTTTTGAGCCAGGGATTTCGCCAGCGTGGTTTTACCGACCTGACGCGGCCCGGTGATGAACACCATTTTTTCTGTCACATCGCTGAGGATTTGCTTGGATAGGTAGCGTTTCATTGTGATATTTCAGCATGAAATTGAAGATTTAACAAGTATTTTCTTCAATCATCTGAATATTTATCATGACGGAAATCCACGATATTTCGGCATCAGCAAGCAGCTGTCACATTGACCAAGCGCTTGCTCAGATTTGTTTGGTGCGGTGCCATCAGCCATACTAGGCCCCAAGCCTCAAGAATCGAGAGCCAATGCCGCCCCGTGTTTGGCGACACGCCTACGTCGCGCGCCATGTCTGCCATGTCTGCCATGTCTGCCATGTTGAGCAGTTGCGCGGTGCGGACGGCTGCGCTACGCACAAACCGGGTGATGTCCGCTGGCCGGTACAAATATTACTTTTTCTCTTTGCGCGCGGCGGGCTTTGCTTTAGCGGCCACCGGTGCAGGCGTGGCCATCAGGTTGCCCAAATTGCTCATCGACAGCAGTTGGGCGTAGGCCAGGCCCATGGCACCAGACTTGTGCAGCTTGACCACAGCCTCATCCGACAGTGCGTTGAGTTTGGCTTCGCTGACGATCACAAAGCCACTGATCTTGCGGGGTTCAGCTGGGGCTTGGCCTGGTGGCTGGTCGTTGGCCTGCAGGGTGAGCGTGCCTTCTTCGAGCACCCCCGCATCTTGCAGTGCTTGCGCCATGGCATTGGTGCGCTGGGCAAAAACCTGAAACTCTTGTGCAAAGGCGAGCGTGTGCTGTAGCCGCGCGGTGGGCTTGCCGTCAGCGCCGACAAAGGCCATGGCACCGGTGGTTTTGATCCAGTCGGCGCTGAGGTCAATGCCCAAAATCTTCTCTTTGCCGTCGGGCGTGTTGACCGCCAAAAATGGATATTGGCGCACGTAGGCTGGTATGTAGGTGTCGGCACGCCACTGCTTGTCTGCACCGACAAAGCGGTTCACGCCATCACCCAGGCCAACCATGACAGCGAGCACCAGAGGCTCGTCTTTACCGCCTGGCACAAACACCAGCGGGTAGTGGCGCACCGCTTGGCTGGCCTCATTTACCAGCAACGGCACGATGTTGGCCTGGGCGGCAAAACTGTAGTTCGGGGCCTGCGCAGGGAAGCTGAGCTTACCGTGCTGTTCTTGGTTAAAGGCGGCAAGGGATTGGTAAAACAGCGGCAGTGTGGACATGAGAGGTTTGCTTGTGGTTGTAGTGGAGGATGGCGTGATATTGGTTGGTGTACTTGGGGTTTTGGTGACTGCTTGAGCGTTGGCCATGCAGCCAAATAGCATGGCTAGTGCCATGATAAGTGAATTGCGCTGGGGGTATTGTTGTTTTTTCATATTCTTATTTTTTCTCTGATTGTTGTTGAGAGTCTACGCTCTTATCGCGCCAGGGTTTCAGAAAATTGGCCAAGGTTGATGCCGCCATTGACGACAAAGACACGCATAAAGCCCGAGGTGTCGGTGCTACCGGAGGTGGACAACGCAGCCAGCGCTACGCCCCCAGCGGAACCCGTTTCCGTGGGTGTATTCGCCGCAGAGTCAGCCACCTGAACAAAGACTAGGCCACCGCTCTGTGCCGGGCTTGGCAGGGTGCTTCCTGTGGCATTGGCGGCCAAACCAGCAGCCACAGCGTTAGTACCGGTCGGGACTGCTTGCTGAGCCGACTGAGTGGCGCTGTCCATCACCAGATTTTTTTCAATGCTCAAGGTGCCGTTGTTGGCGCTGATCTGGTAGTTGCCGTTGGCCAGGGCGTTGGCATTGATGGTGTAGCTGCCGACGTTTTCACCAGCAGTACGACTGAGCGCACCGGTGAACGTGTCGCCGCCGACCAGGCCTCGGTTTGTGCCGTTGGCCTCTGCGGTGAAAGTCAGCGTCGGGTCGGTATTGCCATAGATCTTGGTCTTCGCGTCCGCGGTCAATGTGATCTGGCGCTGGCTGATGGTGAGCGCGCCGCTGGTGCCGCTGATGGCGTAGTTGCTATTCGCCGCGGTGATGGCGTAGCTGCCGACGTTTTCACCCGCAACACGACTGAGCGTGAGGCTGTCCTGACCAACCAGATTGCCGCTGCTGATCCCGTACGTCAGGCTCGGATCACTGTCACCGTAAATCATGGTATTGGCGCCTGCGGTCAAGGTGATCGGGCGCTGGCTGATGGTGAGCGTGCCATTGCTGCGGGTGATCAAGTAGTTGCCGTTGGCCAGTGCCGATGCGTCAATGCTGTAGCTGCCCACGCCTCCATCCTTAACACTACTGAGCGCGCCGGTGAACTCGTCGCCGCTGATCAGGCCTCGGTCGGCACCGTTGCTGGTCTCTGCGGCGTAGCTCAGCGACGGGTCGGCGTCGCCGTAAATCTTGGCCTTGGCGATTGCGATCAAGGCGATCGGGCGTTGGCTGATGCTGGCGGTCAGGCCGGTCTGGTTGCTGAGGCTATAGTTGCTGGCCAGTTCGCCATTGCTGCCGTTCGCCAAAGTGGTACCGCTAACGGTGACCGCTTGGTTGCCGACGTCCTTATTGGCAAACGCGCCGCTCTGGCCGGAGAAGCTCAGCGTTTCATTACCAACCAAACCGTTCAGTGCACCGCCGGTCAGGGCGGCTACCGTGGTGCCGTCATACACGCGAGAGGTGGTGGCCATGCCGGTGACGGTCAAGGCTTTAGCCGTAATCGCTGAACCGACGGTTTGACCTGACGCCAAGCTGTAGTTGCTCGCAAGATGAGTTGCATCCGCACCATTCACTAAGGTCGTGCTGTTGACCGTGACCAAGCTGGCATCCAACACGTCTTTATCGTTGTAGCTCGCAACACCTGTCGCAGTAATGGTTTCTCCAGAGATCAAGCCTGCGGTGATGGTTATGGCGTTGTTGCCGGCGTTGGTATTGCCGTCATAGACTTTGCTCGCCGCTGCAACCGTTGCTGTTAAGGCTTTAGCTGTAATCGCTGAAGTGACGGTTTGACCTGACGCTAAGCTGTAGTTGCTCGCAAGATGAGTTGCATCCGCACCATTCACTAAGGTCGTGCTGTTGACCGTGACCAAGCTGGCATCCAACACGTCTTTATCGTTGTAGCTCGCAACACCTGTCGCAGTAATGGTTTCTCCAGAGATCAAGCCTGCGGTGATGGTTATGGCGTTGTTACCGGCGTTGGTATTGCCGTCATAGACTTTGCTCGCCGCTGCAACCGTCGCTGTTAAGGCTTTGGTCGTAATCGTTGAACCGATGGTTTGACCGGTCACTAAGCTGTAGTTGCTGGCCAGGCCACCATTCGTACCATCAGCCAAGGTCGTGCTGTTGACCGTAACGAGGTTGGCAGTGCCCACATCTTTGGTGTTGAAGGTAGCGCCACCTGTGGCAGTGACGGTTTCTGATCCAACAAAGCCTGTCAAAGTAAGCGTATTAGCGGCAGTGGTGCTGCCGTCATAAGCACGACTAGCGGCGGCCACGGTGGCGGTTAAGGCCCTGGCGGTGATGCTGAGCACGTCGTTGTTGACGGTGATGGCGTAGTTGCTGTTGGCTAGGGCCGTCGCGTCGATGGCGTAGCTGCCGACGTTATTGCCCGTAGCACGACTGAGCGCGCCGGTGAACGTGTCGCCGGTGACCAGGCCACGGTCTGTATACTGACCGTTAACACAGTTCAAGCCAACGGTACAGGCCGAGGTCTCTGCCGTGAAGCTCAGCGTCGGATCACTGTTGCCGTATATCTTGGTTTGGGCGTCCGCCGTCAAGGTGATCGGACGTTGGTTGATGGTGAGCGCGCCGTTGTTGGCGGTGATGGCGTAGTTGCTGTTGGCTAAGGCGCTGGCGGTGATGGTGTAGCTGCCGACGTTTTCACCAGCCGTGCGGGTGAGCGCGCCGGTGAGGCTGTCGCCGCTGACCAAGTTGCCGCTGGTGACCGTGTAGCTCAGCGTCGGGTTGATGTCGCCGTAGATCTTGCTCTGGGCGCCAACGGTCAGCGTGATCGGGCGCTGGGTGATGGTCCGATTGCCAATCACTGTGAAGTTGTTGCTAAAGTTCTTGGTCGAGTCCCAGCCCGCCGTGACAGCGCCACCCGGCCGATAGTTGCCAACACTGCTTGTAGCGCTGCCGCTGGCATCAACTGTAAATGTCACGCCGTCCACGGTAAAACCATTGTTACCGTTGCTGGTCACGGCCGCTGAACTGATCGTAGTCCCGCCACTAGCCATGTATTTGGCACTCGCAACGCTATAGCTAGGCCCATCTCCGTACGTCGTACTGATGTTTCCCACGTTCACCAGTAGCTGACCGGCGGGCACGATGGTGTAGTCGCCGGTAGCGTAGGTGATGGCGTAGTTGGACGAGGTCAGGCCCGATGCTGCAAGCACATTCCTGTAAGTATCGGCTGCCGTCTCCATTCCGCTGCGAGTAATAGCCAGCGTACCGCCCAGCGCCCCGGCGCTTTCGCCATTGACAAAGCCGCTGTAGCTCACGCCGTTAAAAGCGGCGGTGCCAGTCACTTCGTGGGTGTAGAAGGTTGCATCGCTGTTGGCCCGCACCGTCAAAGCTGCCTGGGTGATACTGCCCACGCTCCCGCTAATGCTGGTCGGCAAGCTGTAGTTGCCCAGATTGGTCGAGCCGGTGTGACTGTAGTCGCTGTCGCTGAGCGACACCGTCACCGTCTTGCTGCTGCCCGCGTTGGCATTGTCATAGGTGCCGCTGGTCTTGGTCACCGTGGCGCCATCACTGCTGACCCAGCCGGTGAGCAGGTAGTTGCCCGATGTCAGCGTGGCCACGTTGGTGCCGTCGTAAGTCTTGGTGACGGTGCCTTGCAGGCTGCCGAAGATTGCCGTCAGCGGGGCTGGGGTGATATCGGCGCTGGTGGTGGCCTGATTGGTGATGGCGTAGTTGCCAAGGTCCGCGCCGCTATAGCTGCTGGTGAGGCCCACCGTCTTGCCGGTGCCGACGTTCACGGAATCGAACAGGCCGGTGGCTGCAACCGTGAGGTCGTCATTGCTGACCAGCCCACTGTAGCTGGCAGCTGCGGTGCTGACTACCGCTGTGTTGTTACCGTCATAGGTCTTGTTGTCAGCGGTGATGCCGCCGATGGTCAGTGCCTTTGCAGTAATGTCTGCTGTGGTCGTTGCGGTGGTATTGAAGGTGTAGTTGGCCGCATCCGTTCCGGCGACATGGATGCCGGTGACACTCACTGCTTTGCCGTTCGCGACGTTCTTGTCGAGGAAGGTGGCAGCAGAGTTAGTGATAGTCAACACGTCGTTGCTGATGCGGTTGTCAGCCAAAGTTACCGTGCCGCTGGTTAAGCCATCGTAAACTTTATTGCCGTCTGTCGCGGTCACGGTCAGGGCCTTAGCAGTGATGTCTGCTGTGGTCGCTGCGGTGGTATTAAAGGCGTAGTTGTCTGCGTCCGTGCCGGTGATATTGATGCCGGTGACGTTCACTGTTTTGCCGCTCGCCACGTTCTTGTCGGTGAAGTTGGCGGCGGTGTGAGTGATGGTCAACACGTCGTTGGCCAACGCATTTGTGACACTCACCGTCGCCCCTGTCGCCGTCAGCGTGCCGTCATACACTTTGCTCACCGCACCCGCCGACAACGTCGCCACTCTTTGCGTCACGCCTATCGTCCCGGTGAATACCGGCGCACCTGTAAAGTTAGCGCCGACCTGCGTGATGCCCGTACCACCCACCACATAGTTACCCACATTCAAATTGCCGCTGGTGCTATTCGTGCCGCCGGTTGCCGCCAGCGTGAATGTCACCGAGCCGCCCGCACCATCCGAATAGGCATAGGTGCTACCCGTCACGGCTGTTTGCGTCAGCGTCGACAGCACACCACTACCGTTCGTCACCGTCATGTATTGCACACTGGCCGGTGCCAGACTCACCGCCGTGCCATACACGTTGTTCACGTTCCCAAACTTGATGGCTAACTGCCCCGCAGGGATGATGGTGTACGTGCCGGGAAGATAGCTGAAGGTGTAGTTGCTTGCGGTCAAGCCCGAAGCCGTCAGTACGTTGGTATAAACGCCCGCGGCATCTGCTGCTCCGCCATTGATGCCCGCACCGCTGCGCGCAACTGCCAGCGTGCCAGTGATGCCAGCCGTGCTGGCCGTCTCACCGCCCACAAAGCCGCTATAACTCACCCCGTTAAAACCCACCGCATCCGTTTGCGTCACAAACTTCGCATCACTATTCACCGTCACGGTTAAGACTTTGGCGGTGATGGTGCCAACAGCGCCAGTGACCGTACTGTTTGCCAGTTGGTAGCCGTAGACGGTGCGGGTGGCACCGCCGGAGACGTTGCTTGTGCTTCCAAGAGCAACACCCGTAGCCGTCACAGTCTTGCCCGTTCCGGCATCTTTCGTTGCGTAGGTAGCGCTGCCTGGCTTGCTGAAAGTGACTGTATCGCCGTCAACTACACCGGCAATGGCATAATTACCATCGGCCAATGTCGCAGCGGTCGAGCCGTCATATCCCTTGCTGACCGTGCCGGTCAGAGACACCGTCAGAACCGGCGCGAGGGAATAGAGCAGGCCATTTCCTGTGCCGAGCACTGCTGTGCTGCCGTAAATCGCGTTGTATTGTTTGAAAGCATAATTCAGCCCGCCATTGGTGTCAGGCGTGCCGCCACCGAAAGGATCAGCGTTGGTGCTCCAGACCCGCCAATTTTTATCGCTTCCGGCGCTCAGCGCGCTGGCTCCTGCATTGTTCACGAAGCGACTGGTAACCAGGTTGATGTTGCCATTAACAGCAACAGTGGCAACATTTGCTAAGGTCAGCGGGC
>JBCKTZ010000042.1:0-12188 GCA_038925245.1 Gallionellaceae bacterium | reverse complement strand
CTTCAGCACCAGTATTGACTACGAGTAAAAAGTAGGAGATACTTTTTTCAAGGCGAAGTGTGCTGGCTTCGACAAGGCCAGCCCGAACGGTTATTGAGATTTCATCGGGCCGAAGCAATCGTTTAATTAAACCGAACAGTATTGAGGCCTGACCCCGAGGTTCTTTATAAATATCACAATACAAGATGTTAACCCTTTGCTTCTTTTTGAAAGAAATCATCCATGTCACCTACAAAGCCATTGAGGTTTATCGCGGACGTCTTCAAAAATCTCTGGTTCCGCAATCCCAGCGAAGATAAACTTTTTATTAACGACACCGCAGTACGAATCCGTGCCGGAATACTGTTGATCATTCCCCTGTACCTAGGTTTTACACTTTTTGACGCGGTGTACGGCTCACGCTGGGTGGTCACGGGTAATCTCATTAGCGATACGTTTGAGACTGGCATTGACGGACGAATCCTCTACAGCGTCGAAGCCGTTCGGCGCACCTTTGACTTTTCCGTGCAGACCTGGGTACTCTTGTATGCACTCTTTGATATGTTGTCTGGCATGTTTGCCTTTACTTCACGCTTGTCGCCGACCATTTTGATTAGCAGCTTCCTTGCCAAAAGCAGTGCGCCCGTCTGGAAACCCCTGCTTCCCAAGCGTTTTGCCTGGTCCATCGGTGCGAGCTTTATCACTGTCTGCTTGATCTATTTCAACCCAGAAGTTTTTGCCGGCTGGGTTAATACCCTGTTTTTTGGTGAAATTTTGGCGACCACCCATAACTACATGCCCAGATGGGTTCCTTGGGTACTCGTATGGGTATGCATAGGCTTTATGTGGATGGAAACCGTATTGGGCGTGTGTGCGGGCTGTAAAGTCCATACTTTACTGGTTCGGATGGGGCTGCTAGACGAGGCATGCGAGGCGTGTAACAACCTCAACGTAGAAACGGAACCGCCGCCAGTGCGGTGACCGCAGATCGCAACGGCGAGTTCGATGCTAGCACACCGTAGTAGCGATGCAGGTGACGGCGCAGAACATCAGGGTCAGGTATAGCTAAGTAGCATGTAGCCACTATTTTTTCTTTACTTCCACCTGAGCCCAGCCTCGCGCAAAAGTAATCTGCAGAGGTTCGCCCAATACCAGAGATGCGCTATCGACCACCACCGCACCATGCTCATTGCGCACCATGCTGTAGCCACGCGCCAGTACCTGTTGCGGATCGAGGTGTTGCAAGTGCTGCTGCACCGCTACAAGGCGATGATCATTGCGCTCCAGCATGCGATGCATCAGCTCTTTCAGGCGTCGACCGAGTTCAAGTTGGCGATTTGAAAATTGAGCCAAATCAGTCTGAGCAGCTCGCAATCGCTGTTGCATAGCTTGCCAGCGCCAGACTTTATTTTGCATATCATGCGTCATTGCAGATTGCAAACGTTGCTGCAACTGTGCCAAGTGTTGCAATTGTTGTTGTGCGCGTTGCGCAGGATGCACCAGACGACGCTGCAAATAATCGAGCTGCTGCATCGCACGCTCCACCTGGTGTATCGTGGAACGCTTGATGTGCAGTTCTAATTGCTGTAAACGCTGCAACAGTTCCTGGCGTTCCGGTACTGCCGCTTGCGCGGCCGCAGTTGGCGTAGCGGCACGTTGATCTGCAACAAAATCGGCAATGGTGAAGTCGGTTTCATGCCCTACTCCGCAAACGATGGGAATAGCACTAGCGGCAATCGCCCGCGCCACAACCTCGTCGTTAAATGACCACAAATCTTCAATGCTGCCACCGCCGCGACACAGGATTAAAACTTCACATTCCTTGCGCTTGTTTGCTAGCATGATAGCGTCAGCAATTTTCTGCGCCGAGCCTGCGCCTTGAACCGCTGTGGGATACAACACGACCGGCAGGCCGGGCATGCGCTTGGACAAGGTCGTCAATACATCACGCAAGGCTGCGGCTTGTGGTGAGGTAACAATGCCGATTTGCGCAGGAAATAAAGGCAGTGGACGTTTGCGTGATTCGGCAAACAAACCTTCGTCTTCCAGTTTTTTCTTCAGCCGTTCAAAAGCTTCATACAATGCGCCCAACCCCGCAGGCCGCATCTGCTCCAGCGTCAATTGAAATTCGCCACGCGCCTCGTACAAACTTGGCAGGGCCAGCACTTCAACCTGCGCACCACTCTTTGGCTGCCAGTCCATGTATTGGCTTTTGTGGCGAAACATCACACATCGCACCTGCGCCTGTTCATCCTTGAGAGAAAAATACCAATGGCCGGATGCCGCACACATAAAATTGGAAATTTCACCGCGCACCCAGAGCAAAGGAAGGTTAGTTTCAATTGCCTGCTTCGCCGCAAAATTCAATTCGCGCACGCTATAAATTCGATTGTTATCCATTTTCAATTCGCTAATATCATATATTCAGGTAGGCACATGGATACCACAGCGGAAAGCCACGCCATAAGTGTGTGTAATTGACAGCCTATGGCATGCTCACCATACTCCCGCGCTTTCGCAAGTATACTGACTGAATCGAATTTGGAGAAAACTAATGGTAGACAAAGAAGAGATGATTGATGGTTTTGAAGATCTATATTCGCACTTGAAGATGGAGGTGATGACTAATCGCGCTGACATAACAGGCAACCGCCAACTGTTTGGGCAAATTCAGGGATTTTTTATAGCGATGAAAATGGTTCTGCCACTGGATATGGAAGAAATTGAATACGTTGAGCATCGTCTGCGAGTGTTGGAAGAAAGATTGGCTTAACCTACCCGCTTACCCCATGAAATTGTTAAAATTGCTGGAGGAATATGACACTGCACCGAGAAGCAATGCTCATTCCGCGTGGGCATAAGCAGCCACTTGCTTGCCCACCCAACAACGATAGCCATTCAACAATAATCCACAATACCTAGCAAGCACGGCACTTGGCAGACAATAAATAGCCACGACCCCAATGCGCACCAAGTAACGCGCTGATTTATATATAATTTAATTGTTGCACAATAAATAAGCAATGAGAAAATAGGGTTATCAGATAGCGAGTTAAGTAAAACATTTAAAATTATGCACAAAGCTATCCACAGATTTTGTGCATAACTAAAAAGTGCTTACCGCATTGGGATTTAGTTCAACATAGCAACACGCTCTTCAGAAATCTTGCCCAAACAGGTTCAACAAGTTACAGTTCGAACTTCTAGAATTTCAGCTAGCGTAGTGTTGCACTCTATGTGGAGCTTATACCGACGTGTGACTCGTCCTGTACAAGGTATTGCTCGAAAGTTCCATCCAGAATGCGACACTAGACTGATCTATCAATTTTGTTTAATTCTTGAAATTTGTTTATTTCTTGAAAATTTATTTGGGGAGTAGGCGTGTTCAATATTATCGAAGCTGCCGGTTGGCCGATCTGGTTCTTGATTTTCGTTTCCATTGTCGCTGTTGCACTGATTACAGAGCGCTTGATGTACTTGCGCAGCAAAACGATTGCGCCTGTGGCTTTGCTTGGCGAGGTCATTCAGGAGCTCAAGCAGCGAGGGGTAACCGATGAGATGTTGTCGCGCCTGCAAGCCGGCCCGCCTCTGGGACGCATATTTGCCGCCGGCCTGAAGAATGTAAAAAGCTCGCCGAGAGTGATGAAAGAGGCCATTGAGGAAGCCGGACGTGCGGTCACGCATGATCTGGAACGTTTTCTCACTACCCTGGGCACCATCGCATCGACCAGCCCCTTGCTGGGACTGTTCGGCACGCTCGTGGGCATGATAGAAATCTTCGGTTCGCAAACCGCTGCCGGTAACTCTCCCGCAATACTCGCACATGGCATCTCGGTGGCCCTGTACAACACGGCATTCAGTTTGATGATCGCCGTGCCCAGCATGTTTTTTTATCGTCACTTCCGCGCCCAGGTTGATAGCCTGTCCATCGAGATGGAGCAACAAGCCATCAAACTGGTGGAAATCGTGCATGGCGATAGACGGGAGTAAAGTATGAATTTTCAACGCGGGAAAAGCCGTGAAGAACCTGAAATCAATTTAATCGCAATGATAGACGTGTTGCTGGTTATTTTGATTTTCCTGCTGGTGACCAGCACCTACTCCAAACATGCCGAACTGCAAATCAATTTGCCACAGGCAACTGGCAGCAAATCCACGGCAGCTGACGAGCAGATCAACATAGCAATTGATGCTACCGAGCATTACGCCATCAATAACACGCCTACAAAATTTAATAGCGTAAGCCACTTCTCGCAAGCATTACGCAAAGCGGCCGGAAACCAAACCGATCCCACTATCATTATTAATGCCGATGCCAAGGCGCCACACCAGTCCGTGATCAACGTCATGGAAGCAGCGCGTCTGGCTGGCTATGGCCGCATCACCTTCACTACTCAGAGCCAAGACCAATAATGGCTCGTGCATGATGGGCGCCTGATGAATAAAACCGGAATACACGGATTGCAATGGCATTGGTACCGCATCACGCCTTTGCATCTGCTGTTGTTGCCGCTCAGTCTGTTGTTTCTTTTTATCGCCGCCACGCGCCGCCTGTTATTCCGGCGCGGCATTTTATCCAGTATAAAACTGCAGGTTCCGGTCATTATTGTTGGTAATATTTCGGTGGGTGGCACCGGCAAGACCCCGCTCACCCTATGGCTGGCCGAACAGCTGCTCGCCAACGGCTGGCATCCCGGCATTATCAGCCGTGGTTTTGGTGGTAGCGGCAGCAAGCCCCAGCAAGTGCTGCGAACCAGCGCTCCAGCTACGGTCGGCGATGAGCCGGTGTTGATGGCACAGCGCAAACTTTGCCCAGTGTGGGTAGGCCGCGACCGTCCCGCCGCAGCCCTTGCGCTGTTGCTTGCACACCCGGAATGCGACGTCATCCTTAGCGACGATGGACTGCAGCATTACCGCCTGCAGCGTGATGTGGAAATTATCGTGGTGGATGGCCTGCGCCGCTTCGGCAATGGTTTTCTGCTGCCTGCGGGGCCTTTGCGTGAGACACCGTCACGTTTGCGCGAGGTGGATGCAGTCGTGATCAACGGCGGAAAATCGGCACCGGGCGAGTATCTGATGCAGTTGAAAGGGCTACATTTCTACAACCTGCTTAACCCGGAAATCACTGCAACGGCAGCAGATTTCCAGGGGCAATCTGTCCACGCCATCGCCGGAATCGGCCATCCAGAGCGCTTCTTCAGTCATTTGGATAAGCTGGGAATATCAGCCCAGACCCATGCCTATCCGGACCATCACGCTTACAGTGCCAGCGATCTTGCTTGTGACGGTGCAAATGCGCTACTCATGACAGAAAAAGATGCGGTAAAATGCGCTTCGTTCGCCGACGAAAGATGCTGGGTATTGCGGGTGGATGCACATCTTGATTCAGCGCTTATCCAACTTATTTTGAAAAAGATTACTCCCTGAATGGACGCTAAACTACTCGACATCCTGGTTTGCCCACTGTGCAAATCGCCATTGATTTACCGCAAAGCCGAGCAGGAGTTGATCTGCAAGGCAGACCGTCTTGCTTTCGCCATTCATGACGATATTCCGGTCATGCTGGCTGACGAAGCTCGCAAGCTCACGTTGGAAGAATCAGAGAAGATGTAATGGGCACCAAATGCTAGATTTTCACGTCGTCATTCCCGCACGTTTCAGCTCCACTCGCCTGCCCGGAAAACCGCTTCTGCTGATAGGCGGCAAGCCCATGGTAGTACGTGTGGCTGAACAGGCGGCGCAAAGCGGCGCACAACAAATCTGGATCGCTACCGATTATCAGCCCATTATGGCCGCGATGCATGAACACGGCTTCAAGGCTTGTATGACCAAATCCGACCATCCCAGCGGTACTGACCGTATCGCCGAGGTGGTGGAACAACACAACTGGCCGGATGACACCATCGTGGTCAATGTACAGGGAGATGAGCCGCTGATCCCGCCGCAGCTGATACGCGCAGTCGCCCAGCATCTGCACGACCATCCAGAATGTGCGATTGCAACAGCCTGTCACCCTATTCACGACGAAGCTTCAATGCGCAATCCAAACATCGTCAAAGCGGTGCTGGACAAGGACGGCAACGCAATGTATTTCAGCCGCGCACCTATCCCCTATCCTCGAGATTTGTTCGCCCTACCCCCCTCTTTAGCTCATCCCCAGAGGGCGAGTGGGCAGCCATATGGTGTGCTGCGCCACATTGGCATCTACGCCTACCGCGCCAGTTTTCTGCGCGCTTATAGCAAACTTGCCCCTGCCGCGATCGAGCAAACTGAAGCGCTGGAACAACTGCGTGCACTGTGGCATGGTTACAAAATTGGCGTAACCATCACACAAGATGCACCGCCCAGCGGGGTGGATACCGAGGCAGATCTGCTGGTGGCTCGCAAAATTTTCGAAGGGCGTAATTCATATTAAGCACACACCATAAGGAGAATAACCAACCAAAGCAAGCTGCATGAACCAGATTAAACGAATCACACCACATCAATATAAAACTACAGGGAGAAGAACAATGAAACTGATTTTACTCGGCGCTCCAGGCGCTGGAAAAGGAACACAAGCTAACTTTATCAAGGAAAAATACGGCATTCCGCAAATTTCCACAGGCGATATGTTGCGCGCCGCGGTCAAGGCAAACAGCCCGCTCGGTGTAGCGGCAAAGAAGATCATGGATGCGGGTGGTTTGGTATCTGACGAGATCATCATCAACCTGGTAAAAGAACGTATCAAGGAAGCCGATTGCGCAAAAGGTTTTTTGTTTGACGGATTCCCTCGCACCCTGCCTCAGGCAGAAGCAATGAAGCAAGCTGGCGTGGCGATCGACTATGTAGTCGATTTCGATGTAGCCGATGCTGAAATTATCCAGCGCATGAGCGGCCGCCGTGTGCACCTCGCTTCCGGTCGCACTTACCATGTCGTGTTCAACCCACCCAAAGTGGCCGGCAAGGACGATGTCACCGGTGAAGAACTGGTACAACGCGCGGATGACATCGAAGAGACCGTGAAAAAGCGCCTAGAGATTTATCACGAGCAGACAAAACCGCTGTGGGACTACTATTCAAAGTGGGAAAATAGCGGCGAGAAGAGCGCCCCGCATTGCGTGAGAGTCGCCGGCATAGGCGGCGTGGATAGCATACGCGACAACGTATTCAAGGCACTATCTGGCAAGTAATTTTTTGCATTGATGCACAACAAGGGCGCTATTATTAGCGCCCTTGTTTTTTTATTCATAGAAAGTGAATCATGCTTACCAAACCTGTATTGAGTCTTGAGGATGCCAAGCGCGTTGCCGCAGCAGCCGAAGTAGAAGCACAAAAAAACAACTGGGGCGTGGTGATTACCATCGTCGATGACGGTGGTCACTTGCTATATTTGCAGCGCGCCCACGATGTCCAATTTGGGAGTATCGAAACCGCGATCATGAAAGCCCGCACCTCTATCGCCTACAGGCGCACGACTAAAGCGGCTGAAGAAGCGGTAGCGGGAGGCCGACTGGTTCTCATGAGTCTGCCCGGTATGGTACCGGTTGAAGGCGGAGTACCCCTGCTGCACGAAGGCGTGATGATAGGTGCCATCGGTATCAGCGGAGTACGCTCTGCTGAAGACGGCCAAATCGCCCTGGCTGGCGCGGCTGCGCTGTAATGCCCAAGATTAGGGGAAAATGATGCTATAGCAGATATCATTTTATCAACGCTATTCCATTGCTACGATGAAAATTGGTCAATCATTTATCAGCACCATGCTCACCTCGGCGCAAAGCAATGAAATTGTGCGCTCATCAATCAAACTGGCACACTCACTCGGCATGAACGTGATTGCAGAAGGAATTGAAACAGAAGATATTTATCTCTACCTGATTAATCCTAAGAACTGCAGCTCAAGCCACAGAGAATGCGCAGTACGCAAAGGTTTTCGCTTTTTACACCGTGGGTGATACCCTGACCGTGCTTATCCTACACTACGCTCTGCTCCGCATAGGACGAGAACCCTTACGGGTCTCACTGCTTCTCCTCTGTGATCTCTGTGGCCAAATGCTTTTTACAGGTTGATCTGAAGTGTGATTTTGGCCAAGACTGGTATTTTCGCAGATCGGCAGCGTTGAAATAAACAATAAACTCCTATTCAGATGCTTTTGTAGCAGCATGAGTCAAATTCTAGCAACGTGCTCGCAAGATGTGTAAATCAGCCAGATGTAAAGACCCGCGTCTTGGATAGCCCTAGGTCAAGGAAAAATTGCTCGCCGGTTTTACATGCCACTTCCGGGCCGGCAATATAAATATCGCCTTCCGTCAAATCGGGATGTGCATCGAGCATGCCTTGCAGCAGCCCTTTAAGTATTTCTTCACGTTTTCCGCATAGATTGGCCAAATCGAATCCTGCCACCATCTGGGAATAGTGAAAATTATCCAGCGCATCGCCCCAGGCACGGCCTACATTGGGCAGGTAAATACTGCTCTCGTGCGAGCCTATCCAATACAGATGGATCGCTTCAGCAGCTTCCAGCGACATAGCATGTTCGATGAGACTCTTGATGGGTGCAAAGCCGGTATCGAAGGCAACAAAACAAAGCGGACGGGTGGATTTTTCATGCAGGATAAATTCACCATGCGGGCCTTCAATATCCACCACAGCATGATTTTTAAGCCGGTTAAATACGTAATCTGAAAACAGGTTACCGGGAATACGGTGCACATGAAAAAGGATGTTGCGGTCATCACACGGGCAGCTTGCTATGGCCAGCTCTGCCATTAAAGACTTGCCCAGCAGAAGGTCAACAGATTGACCGGCTAGGAATCTCAAACGATCAGTGCGCGGGGTTTGCAGGTGCAACAAGGCCATATCCTGGTTCAGGTGTGTTATCGACTTGACCGTGGCGGGGATTTGCTGGAAAGGAATATCCTGCACCCCGCCAGCCACTGACGCTTCAATAACTATATCGGTGACGGCGGTGTTGCAACACATCAGGAACAGGCCGTCTCTCTTGTCTGCCTCGGTTCTGACATAATCATGAGATCGAGTTTTTTTGATCTGGCCAGAAATGAGCTTAGCTTTGCACAAGCCGCAATTACCACCGCTGCATCCATAATTTAGCGGTACACCGGCACGTAATGCCCCTTCGAGAACACTATCCGGACCATCAATAAAGAAATCATGCCCACTGGGCTGTACCGTGACATGCGCTGCAATTATACGTAGAAGATTGTCGCGCACCGCGAGCGGATTGGCGCTATCAGGCTCCATCGCAGCATTGACTTCAGTACTCAGCCAATTCTTTAGAGAATCCAAGGTTGCTTTGCTTTCCGGCCCGCACTGATTTTCGATTTCTGAAAATTTTCCATGCAACCTATCCAGTAATACTTTGAAATATTTAACCTGAGTTTGACTCAGGGTCAGCTCTTTGCTCAGCACATTGATACGTGTTGACAATGTTTCCACATCTGGCATTACACGCTCGAACACACGCTTGCCAAAGGCTCTTTCCTTGATGAACAACACCCGGCTATATTCGGTGTTGTCTTCCAGCTGTACACTCGGATATGATGCAAGCAGGTTATCTATGGTGATCATGCCATCAAAGGCATGCAACTCGCCTTGTTTGACACGTTTCTGCAGCTCGCTGCGGTTTACCCCAACGAGACGTGCTGCCCTTGATAAGCTAAGAAGTTGGGACATAAAGCCTCCGTACAACTTCTTGTATCTTGCAGCAAATTCGTATGATTTTCAAGTGCAGTGTAGGAGCGGCTGTTAGCCGCGATAGAATTTACTACGGAAGAACAATCGCGGCTAACAACCGCTCCTACATATCAATGCAGCGGTTTGCGTACAAAATTGACGACATTAACCCCAGGAGTCGCTTTGCTCTTTGCACCTGAAGAGCAACTTGAGGTTTTTCCCTCAGCATTGTGCAGGGCATGCATATGCAACTGATTGTAGACCTCGACATAGTTTTTGGTTTCCGCCATCGTTTTGGCAGTACGTCCGCCTTCATTCATCGCATCAATATCTACACCCGCAGCCAGCAATACCTCAACCACGAGGGCTTCACCGTAGCCTGCGGCGATCATCAGTGGACGCGTGCCATAGCTCACTTGGTGCTCGATATTGGCGCCGGCTTCAATCAGCTCGCTCACCACATCCGGGAAACCTCGATTTTGTTCATAATTGAACAAGGCCTTCATCATGGCCGTCCAGCCTCGTGCATCAGTAGCATCAACTTCCGCACCCGCCTTGATCAGCGTTTCAACTATCGCGATATTGCCCGCACCTGCTGCCAGCATCAGCACAGTCGCACCTTCTTCGTTTTTGCTGTTGCAATCAGCACCACTTTTAAGCAGTGTGGCAGTGTTAGTTACATCGCCAGCCAAGACAGCATTTAGTAATTCGGTGCTCATACCTTCTCCCCTCTAATTATTCAAATAGTGCAATGATTGTAATAATAACCGAGCTATTTAGTCAACTATATAATGTGGCAGCACTATGGCGAGCAAGCATTGGATCCATGAGCATATACATTGGAATGCACATGTCAGGTCAGGTCATCTCCCTCACTAAGGCTATGTCTCTAAGCTATTTAGCAGCGTTGCACCGAATAATGCCCGCCAGCTACCGTGCCTGCTCACCACCAGCAATAGTGCCTTGTTGCACAAACCAATAAACATCTTGTTCGGTAGCTACATAATGTTTACGCAACAACGGTCTCATGGACTGTTCAATTGCAACAATATCCTTCTGAATAGCCAGCTTGCCTTCTTCGTCATCTCTCGGGCATAACCACGACACGACCAGCATGTCTTCCAACAAATTCCACAGGCCTTTTTGCGTACCATTGAGTATTTCCACACTCTTGAGAGAGATGCCAATTTTTATAATAGAGGAATGCAAAAATATTCATGTAACCGCCATTAATTTATTCGATGCGCTTAAGTAAAAGCAAGCGATCGAGCCAGCCTTTCCATCGCAGATATTTTTCCGGCAGGGCCCGGTTAATATTTCCTGTCTGAACTTTTTCAATTTCCAGCTCGCTGACACCTAGCTCGCTGCCATGCTTCACACCAGCAGCCAGTATTGCTGCACCCTGCAGGCTGGCATCCCTTTGCTGCAATCGAAATACTTCACAAGGCAGGCATTGCGCAATGCCCTGCTGCAAGCTGACCAGTTCAGATAAACCGCCAGAAATAAAAATACTTTTAATGGGGGAAGCGCGATGAAATTCTTCCACGATACGCACCACACGGAAAATAATTGCTTCCAGTAATAAACAGGCAATTTGTTTTTTCGACAGATGATCAATAGATGCTGAAAACTGCAAGCCCATCTCTTTACGAAAATACGGCGCGCCTATCCCGCTTGGTTCTGCCAGGCAAAATATATCGTCTGCTGCCATATCATCCACGGTGCAATCTGCAACCGGGTATGGTGACAGCGCAGCAGCAATGGAATTGAGTGTGCCTTCAATGGCGATATGCGCAGGCTGTTTATTGTCCTGATACACCAGTGTACGCAGGTAACCATCGGTATCTGTTTGCACTTCAAACAGGTAACGAATAACAAAACCACCGGTACCCAGATTAACCAGCGCCACATCACTCGCCACACCCACGCTTGCTATGAGAGCTGCTGATTGATCAGCCAGACTGGCTTGCAGGGTCAGGCCATTGTTGAGGCTGATATTCAATCCGGTTGAGGATTTGATCTCGGGCAATATGCTTAACGGTATATTGAAAAGATCACACAATACCAGCGACCATTGCTGTTGGCGGATGCCCATCAGCAGAGTGCGTGCAGCCATAGAAGCATCGGTGATGTGGTATTTTCCGCCGGTCCAGCGCCAGATCAAAAAAGTATCCAGCGTACCCACCAGCAACTCACTGCTTTCCAGTTTTTCACGCCATTGTGGATTTTCCTGCAACACGACGCGCAGTTTGCCTGCAAAGAAATAAGGGGTCAGGCGCAAGCCTGAGAGCTCAGTGATGAGTGGTTCCTGCGCTTGCAATGCAAGGCAGCTTTCCGCACCGCGCGTGTCCTGCCATGAAATTAACGGCGTGACGGGCTTGCCGCTAATTTTTTCCCAAATCAAAAAGGAAGAACGCTGGCTGCACAAACCCAATGGTGGTAAAGCGGTAATTTGTCCCAGAACCGGATTCAAGCGAGACTGTCCATTAGCCTCGTCATTCCCGCGCAGGCGGGAATCCAGCAATAAAACATTACG
>JBCKTZ010000041.1:0-12229 GCA_038925245.1 Gallionellaceae bacterium | reverse complement strand
TCATGCGTCACCGTCTAGGATTAAGAAAACTAAATCGCACCAGCAGTCACCGTTTGGCTATGTTGCGCAACATGACCGTTTCATTATTGCGTCATGAAGCAATCAAAACCACTTTGCCTAAAGCAAAGGAGCTGCGCCGAGTCGCCGAGCCTATTCTGACTTTGGGTAAAAAACCAAGTCTGGCAAACCGTCGTTTGGCATTTGCCCGTCTGCGTGATCGCGAAATGGTTACAAAGCTGTTTGATGTATTGGGTCCTCGTTATGCAGCACGTAATGGTGGTTACTCGCGCATTCTCAAATTTGGATTCCGCAAGGGCGACAATGCTCCTATGGCATTGATTGAGCTGATGGATAGACCTGCTGATATTGAAGCAGTAGAAGATGTTACTGCTGAATAAATAATATTTATTTATTCAATAAAAATGCCGGATTTATCCGGCATTTTTTTTATTTAAAATTGTTATGATAAGAAATATAGTAAGAGGCAATATCCCCTGATTTTTGGTATCTACCTAGAAAAAGCAGTTTTGAGTATCAATGCAAAACTATTTATTCTTTTCAAGTGCCTGTTTCAAATACTCTCCGGTTACGCTATCAGGGTTAGCCGAAATTTCCAAAGGTGTGCCCTGTGCGATGATGCGCCCACCGCCTACGCCTCCTTCTGGGCCTAGATCAATGATCCAGTCAGCTGTCTTGATGACATCAAGGTTATGCTCAATAACGACCAAGGTATTGCCCTGATCGCGCAAATTATGTAGGACCTTCAACAACAGAGCAATATCATGAAAATGCAACCCGGTAGTGGGTTCATCGAGAATATAGAGCGTGCGTCCTGTGTCGCGTTTGGACAGCTCCAGCGACAACTTGACGCGCTGTGCTTCCCCGCCTGACAGGGTGGTAGCGCTTTGTCCAAGCGTAATGTACCCAAGACCGACATCCAGCAGTGTTTGCAGCTTGCGCGCGATGATGGGCACAGGCGCAAAGAAAGCATGTGCCTGCTCCACAGTCATGCCAAGTATTTCGTGTATGTTTTTACCCTTATACTGTATTTCCAGCGACTCGCGGTTATAGCGTTTGCCGTGGCATACATCGCAAGCCACGTACACATCGGGTAGAAAGTGCATTTCAACCTTGATTACACCATCACCCTGGCAAGATTCGCACCGCCCGCCTTTGACGTTGAATGAGAAGCGACCTGGCCCGTAGCCACGTTCACGTGCCTGGGGTACCCCGGCGAACAACTCGCGTATCGGTGTGAACAGCCCGGTATAGGTTGCAGGATTGGAACGCGGTGTGCGACCGATGGGCGACTGGTCTACGTTAATCACCTTGTCGAAGAACTCCAGGCCGCTAATTTCAGCATGAGGTGCCGGCTCGGTGCTGCTGCCGTACAAATGCTTGGCTACGGCGGGATACAAGGTGTCGTTAATCAAGGTGGATTTCCCAGAACCTGAAACACCCGTCACGCAGACCATAAGCCCTACAGGAAGCTCCAGCGTGACATCCTTCAGGTTGTTGCCGCAAGCGCCTTTTATAACCAGCATGCGTTCTGGATCCGGTGCGCGATATTTTGTAGGGGAAGAAATGCTGCGGCGCCCCATCAGATAGTCACCTGTCAGCGACTGCGGGTTGGCGCACACTTCTGCAGGCGTACCTTGGGCGATAATAAAGCCGCCATGCTCACCCGCACCGGGGCCCATATCCACCACATAGTCTGCGGCAAGAATGGCGTCTTCATCGTGTTCAACGACAATCACGCTGTTGCCCATATCGCGCAGGCGTTTCAAGGTATCCAGCAAGCGACCATTGTCGCGCTGGTGCAAGCCGATGGAAGGTTCGTCCAGTACATACATCACGCCCGTTAATCCTGAGCCTATTTGTGAGGCTAGACGGATGCGCTGTGCTTCTCCGCCTGACAGGGTTTCGGCAGAACGATCAAGAGACAGATATTCGAGTCCGACATTATTGAGAAAAGTAAGGCGGTTGACTATTTCCTGGACTATCCTTTCTGCAATGACCTGTTTATTTCCCGGCAAAGTAATTTTTTGAAAGAAGGTAAGTGCCTCTTTTAAAGGAAGTGCACTGAGCTGGAATATGGCATGGTCAGCCACGCGAACATGGCGCGCCTCTAGGCGCAAGCGTGTGCCCTTGCATTCAGTACAGCTACAGTTGTTCAGAAACTTCGCCAGCTCCTCGCGCACGGTGGGAGATTCGGTTTCCTTGTAACGCCTTTCCAAATTATTGACGATACCTTCAAAACTATGCTCGCGCAAAGTGGGTTTGCCGCGCTCGTTAAGATAGCTGAAGGGAATTTGTTCCTTGCCGCTACCGTATAAAATAATCTGTTGAATTTTATCAGGCAGGCTTTCAAAGGAGCGTTCCAGATCGAAATCGTAATAGCGCGAGAGACTATCCAGCATCTGGAAATAAAACTGGTTGCGTCTGTCCCAGCCTTTAATCGCACCGGAACTCAAGGATAATTGTGGGAAGGCGACTATCCGTTTGGGATCGAAGAAATTAATGTTGCCCAAGCCATCACACTTGGGGCATGCGCCCATCGGACTGTTAAATGAAAACAGGCGAGGCTCAAGCTCTTGCAGTGAGTAATTACATATAGGGCAAGCAAATTTGGCAGAAAAAATATGCTCCTGGCCGCTATCCATTTCAACCGCCAGAGCGCGGCCATCGGCATGGCGCAACGCCGTTTCGAAAGATTCCGCCAGCCGCTGTTTGCTGTCGACATTCACCTTCAATCTGTCCACTACGATCTCAACGGTATGCTTCTTGTTTTTTTGCAAGGCAGGCAGGGCATCCATCTCGTACACCGTGCCATTTACGCGCAAGCGTACAAAACCCTGAGCACGCAGTTCATCGAACAATTCCAGCTGCTCACCCTTACGCTCCACCACCAATGGCGACAGGATCATGATGCGGGTATCTTGGGGTAGTTCCAACACATGGTCAACCATCTGCGCGATACTTTGTGCGCGCAGGACAATATCATGCTCGGGGCAATAAGGATCGCCCGCACGCGCAAACAACAAGCGCAAGTAATCGTGGATTTCGGTCACCGTGCCAACAGTGGAACGAGGATTGTGTGAGGTGGCCTTTTGCTCAATGGCAATGGCGGGCGACAAGCCCTCGATCAAATCCACATCAGGCTTGGCCATCAACTGCAAAAACTGGCGTGCGTAGGAGGATAAAGACTCGACATAGCGCCGCTGTCCCTCGGCATACAGAGTATCGAAAGCCAGTGATGACTTGCCTGAGCCGGATAAACCCGTGATCACCACCAGTTTATTGCGTGGCAGTTCAAGATTGATATTTTTGAGATTGTGCGTGCGTGCGCCGCGAATTTTAATGCTATCCATTGCCAAAACTTTCCTAGACTTTCGTCGGCTCCGCTAAACCTGCTAATATACGCGACTTTCCGTATGTACCCAAATATCAATTATGCAGCTTGACCAAGATTCCAGTAGCAGCGCTGGGAATTCCAAACTTAGAGCCGTAGATTCGAAGATAAAAATCGGGGATTCCATGTCTCCGCTAGAGCTTCGCGCCAGTATGGGTCTCGCCAGCGTGTATGGCTTGCGTATGCTGGGATTGTTTATTATTTTGCCCATATTTGCCCTCTATGCCGAGAGCCTGCCAGGCGGTGTAAGCCCCTTGCTGATAGGCGTTGCGTTGGGCGCTTATGGCTTGACCCAGGCCATTTTACAAATTCCGGCAGGCTGGTTGTCAGACCGCTATGGTCGCAAGCCGGTTATCTATATTGGTTTGATTTTATTCGCCATCGGCAGCCTGATCGCTGCCTCGTCGGACAATATCTATTGGATAATCGCGGGTAGAGTGATTCAGGGAGCTGGCGCAATCAACGCGGCGGTAATGGCCTTGACCGCAGACCTGACACGGGAAGACCACCGTACCAAGGCCATGGCCATGATAGGCATGACAATCGGCTTTAGCTTCGCACTATCCATGGTGTTAGCGCCCCTGCTGTATGCAAGCATCGGCATGTCCGGCATTTTTATGATGACTGCCGTATTGGCGATGCTTGCCATCATGGTGGTGGCATTCGTTATTCCCAATCCAGTCATCACACGCTTTCATACCGATACCGAGGCTAATGGCAATCGTTTGGGCGAGGTATTACGCAACAAGGATTTACTGCGTTTGGACTTCGGTATTTTTTCCCTACATGCAATTTTAATGGCTGTTTTTATGCAAGTGCCGTTCATGCTGAGGGATAACGGGTTGCATGCCGTGTATCACTGGAAAGTCTACCTTCCTGTGATGCTGTTGGCTTTCGTCTTCATGATTCCACCAATGATATTTGCGGATAAAAAAGCAAGGATAAAAGAAGTTTTTATTGGCGCAATTGTATTGGCAGCATTGGCGCAGTTGATATTATTGATATTTCACGCTAGTGTGTTCAATGTGGCATTGGCACTGCTATTATTTTTTATTGCATTCAATTTGCTGGAAGCCATGCTGCCTTCGTTGATCAGCAAAACTGCGCCGCTTGCAGCGAAAGGGACGGCCATGGGAGTCTATAGCAGCGTACAATTCCTGGGAGCGTTTGTCGGTGCAACGGCGGGCGGATTTTTAATGCAATATTTTGGTGGCAATGCCGTTCTCATCTTTGCGATTGTGTTATTGATATTATGGCTGCTGGTTGCCGTTGGCATGCAGTCGCCAGCTGCAGTGCGCACCAGGCTGTATCCGATGCCATCTATGGATGAAGCTGCTGCACGGCTGTTGCAAAGTCGTTTATTGCAACTCCAGGGGGTGCGTGAAGTGTTGGTGGTGGCGGCCGAACAAATGGCCAGCCTCAAGGTGGAAACGAGTGGTTTTGACGAAGCAGGCGTAGAGCAATTATTAAAAGGGATATGACATGTCAGTAAACAAAGTAATTCTGGTGGGACATCTCGGTAAAGATCCCGAGGTCAGGTATATGCCCAGTGGTGAGGCAGTTGCCAATGTGACGTTGGCGACTTCCGAAACATGGAAAGACAAGACCGGCGAAAAGCAGGAGAAAACCGAGTGGCACAATATCGTTTTCTACAAGCGACTAGGGGAGATTGCAGGGCAGTATCTGAAAAAAGGTTCGCTGATTTACGTCGAGGGCAGAATTACGACTGAAAAGTGGCAAGATAAAGAAGGAAAAGATCGCTACACCACCAAGATCATTGCCAATGAAATGAAAATGCTGGGTAGCAAATCTTCGGGTAGCAGCAGTTTCGAAGTAGTGGAAAAATCTGCGGCAGCAGAAGAATTTGCAGCCGCCCCGGTGAAAAAAGCAGCCCCCGCAGCCAAAAGCAATTTTGATAATTTTGACGACGATATTCCGTTTTAGGAGAGTCCCAACTACCTCTACCAGTCAGTCGGATTTAACTCGCAACTCATTGATTGTTGAAGAACATAAATTATCACCGATGAATAAAATATTCAATATAATCAATATGTTACGTTAAAACCCCTGTCTGGGTCCGAGAGGCTCCTAGGAAGCTCTGCCGTCATTGCTTGCGTTATGTAAAAAACAAAGAGGCGGGATCAGCGCCTCCAGCCAATCGAGCAATTGCGTCGGGGTCTAAACTATCATCTTGTTTGATATTTCGCTCGTATTGATATACGATAGTTGCTCTGTATATCAATTAAGGGGGAAACCGCTATGCACGTTGCAAAATGGGGAAATAGCTTGGCTGTTCGGTTGCCTGCTTCTGTGGTGGAAGCTCTGGATCTTAAGGTAGGTGACGACATTGAGATTGATGTTGCAGGGTCACGGGCCTTTGAAGTGAGTCGGAAGCCCTCGGTTCAACAGCGTTTGGAATCGTTGAGAAAGTATCGTGGTCGTCTTCCAGCTGACTTCAAGTTTGACCGACTAGAGGCTCATGAGCGGAATGCATAAGCCATTTTTTGACACCAATGTCCTGCTCTATATTCTGTCTGCTGATACTGCTAAAGCAGATCGGGCAGAGAGGGTTGTTAGTGACGGTGGTACCATCAGCATTCAGGTTCTCAACGAATTTGCCTCCGTTGCATCACGCAAACTGGGTATGCCATATTCGGAAATTCGGGATGTGCTTGGCACGATTCGAGAGGCGTGTAGTGTTGAGTCGATGACTGTCAATACCCATGAGCTTGGTCTTGAAATTGCCGAACGTTATGGTTTTTCAATCTACGATGCACTGATTGTTGCTGCCGCGCTGCTGGCAGGTTGTGATACTTTGTATTCTGAAGATATGCAAAACAACCAGTTGATCGATAAAAAACTTACTATCAAAAATCCGTTTATTGCTTCCTCTGCTAAAGGGTAACAGGAGTCGCCCCATAAAGGCCTGACTTATATGTGTGGAAAATCCGAGGGTCAGGTCTCTATTTGTAGTATTCATCTACCTCAAAAAACGAATACGCGGTGACAGGCTAGTGTCGCGTCAAGCATAAAATGACGGATAGATTTGTTTGAGCATTGGTAGGGTGGATAAGGTCGCAGGCCGCATCCACCGTGCGATGGTGGATGCGCTGCGCTTATCCACCCTACGGAAACTGAAACGACTTTATCCGTCACTTGATGCTTGACGCGACACTAGCTTCGTAGCCAAATTTTAAGCCGCACTCAGCGCACCTCCACTACCGCATGCCCTTCCTGCAATTGTTCCCTGATCTGCGGCAATATGTCGGAAAATGCTTTCAGCAAGGCGGCTTTGCGGCAATTACCCAGTCTGACCCAGAGTACTTGGGGCGGAATGGTGTTTTGCCGATCCGCGAGTTGCGCGAAATCTTCGTCCTTGGTGATGATAACCTGGTCTTCTTTCTTGGCATATTCCCAGATTATTTGGTCGCTCGCCGCATCCAATCCGATATCCAGAACATGTTGGCATTCAAAGCCATTCGCAGATAAGAACCGCGCCAGCGCCGAAGGCAACTGGTTGTCCACCAGCAATTTCATGCAGCGATAAGAATCGGGTGGTCGGACTGGATGGCCGCGTACTCAAGGGCGGCCAGAATGTCTTCTTCTTCGAGGAAAGGGTAATCTTCGATGATCTCGCTGTGCGAGGCGCCGGAACCCAGCAGCGAAAGGATGTCCGTCACGCGGATGCGCTGGCCGCGAATGCAGGGACGCCCGCCGCACTTTCCGGGCTCTATCGTGATGCGCTCAAGTCGTTTCGGGCTCATATTGACCTCCTTGTGGTTGCACTGATATTAACACCACCATAGCAGGGAAGGTTAGGAATTTCAACGCCACTTTTTGGACTATCACGAATTTTTCAGTCAAGGTCAATCTTAGAATTCGTGTCGAATAAACTCCCCGCGCAGGCGGTTAGCCAGATGCTTTTTTAGACTGTAACCCACCTTGATTTCTGCCTGTTTGTTAAACCCAGATTTTCCATTAGACCAAAAACCCGTCATTCCCGCGTAGGCGGGAATCCAGCTAATTGAAAAACACCCCGCGAAGTGGGGCAACATGGCGGTTTTGTACCCGCAAGGGGTAGGCTGTGGTTGTAAGGGGCTGAAGCCCCAACAACACACTCTCTCTGCTTCGCAGCGTGTCTTATTGCTGGATTCCCGCCTACGCGGGAATGACGAAGCTAATGGAAAATCTCGGTTAAACAAATGGACTTGCATCGCCCGATTCATCGCATAGCGAAATGATTGAATACCTAGCAGCCTGACGGATAAGGGCATGGCGTGTAAATAGCAGAGCATGGATTTTGTGCTAAGATGTTGCCATGCCTAATATTATCCCCTTCCAGCCATTCACCGTTGAAGTCATCTTTGATGCGGAGTGTCACATGTTCGTGGCGTCCTGCGCTGAACTGTCGCTGCATACTGAGGCGCCAAACTTTGAGGCATTGACTGAGCGGGTGTGGGAGATTGCCCCGGAAATGGCGCAAGAAAACGGGCTTCACATCGCACCGCAAAACCTACGTCTACGCTTTGAATTTGACCAATCCATGACTGATAACCGTATCGCCCTGTAACGCATGGGCAGAGGCTTTTACCCGCAACTGCGGGACATCCTTGGTGCGCACGGCTGCACATTTATGCGCCAGGGCAAGGGCAGTCATGAGATTTGGCACAGCCCCATCGTTGAAAAATCCTTTCCAGTTGCGGTAACGATCCTGTCGCGCCATCTTGCCAATGCAATTTTGAAACAGGCGGGAATCAAGCAGCGGATATAAAATGAGGTGCTTCACCTTCACCTTCACCTACTAGCTACCGTGACGTGTTTTTCCACCCGTCCAGCCAGCCACACCAGCACTACCACCGGCGCACCCAGGAGCGCGGTCGTGTTGAAAAAAGTAACATAGCCCCATGCATCCACCGCCACACCGGAAAAGCCCGCGATGAATTTCGGCAGCAGCAACATGATGGAGCTGTATAAGGCATATTGCGTAGCGGAATATGCGCGATTGACTAGGCCAGAAAGATAGGCAATGAACGCAGCAGTGGCGATGCCCCCCGCCAGATTGTCCGCCGAGATGGTAAAAATAAGTGCTGTCATATCGTGCCCGTGTCCTGCTAGCCAGGCAAACAAAACGTTGGTAGCGGATGAAAGAATCGCGCCCAGCATCAAGATACGCATCACGCCGTAGCGCACACTCATTACCCCGCCTATAAATGCGCCCATAATAGTCATGATGATGCCATAGACTTTTGTCACGGTGGCGACCTCGCCCTTGGTATATCCCATATCAACATAAAACGGATTAGCCATGATGCCCATCACCACATCGGATATGCGGTAGGTTCCGATCAGCGCCAGCAACACCAGCGCATGCCAGCCGTAGCGCGCGAAGAAATCGGCAAAGGGTTTGATCACCGCATTGGCAAACCAATGTAGCGCACCTGACAAGCCGCCGCCCAGGATGCGATCCGCCTGGGCTTCCGGCGGAACTTCCGGCTCGCTGATGATCAATGTTGCAAGCATGCCCACCGCCATCATGCCCGCCATAATGAGGTAGGCAAGTTGCCAAGGAGCGTGTTCGTAAGTGGCTTCGGAAAGATCAACGCTTGCGGCAATCCACAACACGCCGGCTGATGCCACTATCATGGCGACACGATAACCGGTTTGATAGGTTGCGGCCATGGCGGCTTGCCATTCCTGTTGCACTGCTTCGATACGGTAGGCGTCCAGAGCGATGTCCTGGGTGGCGGAGGCGAAGGCAACCAGAATGGCAAACTGCGCGATACGATTGAGATTCTGCGCAGGGTCGGTTAGCGCCATGCCGACCACACCCACGATGATGCCCGTCTGCGCCAACAACAGCCAGCCGCGGCGGCGTCCGAAGGTGCGGGTCAGCAGCGGCAAGCGCAATCTGTCCACCAGCGGCGACCATGCCCATTTGAATCCGTACGCCAGGCCGATCCAGCTCAGATAGCCGATGGTGGTGCGGTCTATTCCCGCTTCGCGCAACCAGAATGACAATGTGCCAAGTATCAGCAACAGCGGCAAGCCTGCGGAGAAGCCCAGGAAGAGCATACCGATGACGCGCGGTTGTGCGTAAACACGTAGCGCATCCTTCCAACTTGCGATGGTAGTGCTATTCATCGTTACGCATAGCAAATACACGAGGGTCAGGCCTTACAGTTGACATTTCACCAGCCATGATTTTCTAATCCATTTTTATTCGAAGCAACTTAAAGCTCAACATGTACGCGGCCAAGCAAGAGATCATTCATGCGCGGTTGAATCACGCCACATCGGCTGGCAGCGATTATAGCCGCAATCTGCTGCATCCAAATTCTGTTTGGATATTGCTCGATATTATGGAATTTGTAGGAGCACGCCCTGCGTGCGAATCGCACGCAGGGCGTGCTCCTACAGGGATATTTTTAAGTCCCATCAAGATTGAGGCTAGTTATTGCTGATGGAATTAATTGTTTTGCGTTAAAATGAATAACTGTTTTGTGAAGGAAAAAATAATGACTCTGACTGCCGCTACCGCCGCGCAAAAGGCCCACACGCTTTCTGAAGCGATGCCTTATATCCAGCGCTTTTTTGACAAGACTATCGTCATCAAGTACGGCGGCAATGCTATGACCGACCCCAAGCTACAGGAGGGGTTTGCGCGCGATGTGGTGCTGCTCAAACTGGTCGGCATGAACCCGGTGATCGTGCATGGCGGCGGGCCGCAGATTAACGACATGCTCAAACGCGTGGGCAAGGCCGGTAAATTTGTACAGGGTATGCGCGTGACCGACGAAGAGACCATGGATGTAGTCGAGATGGTACTGGGCAAGGTCAACAAGGATATCGTCAATCTGATCAATCGTTATGGTGGCAAAGCGGTGGGGTTAACCGGGCAGGATGGTGCGTTTATCCGTGCGCGTAAAATGATGCTGGAGAGTACGGATGAACCTGGCAAGATGCTCGATATTGGCCTGGTCGGCGAGATTAGTTCGATTGATCCTTCCATAATCAATTTTCTCGATTCCGGCGATTTTATTCCGGTTATTGCGCCGATAGGCGTGGGCGAAGACTCAGAAACGCTGAATATCAATGCCGATGTGGTTGCTGGCAAACTGGCAGAGGTGTTGAAGGCGGAAAAATTAGTGCTGCTCACCAATACCCCCGGCGTGCTGGATAAGGACGGCAACTTGTTGACCGGCTTGACTCCTAAGCAGATAGATGAACTGGTGGCCAATGGCACCTTGTCCGGCGGCATGTTGCCCAAAATTAGCTCAGCACTGGATGCGGCACGTGGTGGGGTCAAGTCCGTGCATATCATTGATGGACGTGTGGAGCATGCTTTGTTGCTGGAGATTCTGACTGATGAGGGTGTTGGTACGCTAATCAAAAGCAAATAACTTGTCCGCAGATTTCGCAGATTACACAGATTTAATGAAATACCAAAGCATGAAAGAGCAACGGCAAATATTCTTGGAATTTTTTGGTTTTAATCAACTTAATCTGTGTAATCTGCGGACAAGAGTTTTATGAGTCTGGTGTGGATTTTTGATCTCGACAATACTTTACATAATGCAACACCGCACATTTTTCCGCACATCAACCGCAGCATGACGGCTTATCTGCAACAGCACCTGCAGCTGGATGAGCAGGCGGCCAATGCGTTGAGGATGGATTACTGGCAACGTTATGGCGCCACCTTGAGCGGCATGGTGCGTCACCATGCAACTGACCCTGATCATTTTTTATGGCATACGCACCAGTTTCCTGAATTGCCGAAGATGGTGGTGCATGAGCCGCGTCTGCGCCAAATTTTGCAACGTCTGCCTGGCAAGAAATTGGTATTTTCCAATGCACCGCAACACTATGCTCGTGAGGTGTTGACGCTGCTGGGTGTGGATGATCTGTTTGAAGATCTGTTTGCCATCGAGCACGCGCGCTATCAACCCAAGCCACAAATGGCAGGTTTTGTGCGGTTGCTGCGCAAACATCGTCTTAATCCGCGGCAATGTGTGATGGTAGAAGACAGTGCAGAAAATTTACAGGCAGCCAAACGCCTGGGCATGAAAACCGTATGGGTGAGTGCTTCATCGCGGATGCCGGCTTATGTGGATGTGAAGATACAAAACGTGATGCAATTGCCGCGCATACTGCGGCTGATTTGAAGAGGAAAAGATATGCCTGCCGCTAAACCGGGTGAACGCAAACTGCAAATTTTACAAACTGTTGCCGAAATGCTGGAGCAACCCAAAAGTGAAAAAATTACCACCGCCGCGCTGGCGGCTAAACTGGATATTTCAGAAGCTGCGTTGTATCGGCATTTCGCCAGTAAAGCGCAAATGTTTGAAGGCTTGATCGAGTTTATCGAACAGACCGTTTTCGGGCTGGTAACAAAAATTACCGTGGAAGAGAGTAGCGGGATGAAGCAGGTTGAGGCAGTGCTTGCTTTGCTGCTGGGCTTTGCACAAAAAAATCGCGGTATGACGCGGGTGCTGATCGGCGATGCGCTGGTCCACGAGCATGAGCGTTTGCAGCAGCGCATTAACCAGTTTCTCGATCGCATTGAAACCACACTCAAGCAATCGTTACGCATTGCCGCAAGTCAGGGCGAAATTGACAGCAATGTCGATGTGAGCGCCTATGCCAATTTGCTTCTATGTCATGTCGTGGGACGTTGGTATCAATTTGGCAAGAGCGGATTTACGCGTGATCCGATGGCGCAATGGGTACAACAATGGGCTATCTTGTCGGGTAAGGTTAAATGACGGTATAAAAGCATACAAACTATTAGCCACAGAGATCACAGAGCAGAAAATT